>JAQYVS010000163.1 GCA_030145365.1 Desulfofustis sp.
ACACACAATAAATTCGCCCCCTTTCCCGAAGAAATTAATCGCCAGGTTACAACCCGAGTGACCGATTTTCACTTTGCCCCGACCGAAACCGCCCGTCAGAACCTGCTTGCTGAATCGGTTCCTGAAAATTCCATCTACATCACCGGTAACACGGTTATTGATGCTTTGCTGATGGTGGTGGACAAGGTTCGACAACCAGAGATCCGGGCCACAATTGAAGCCGATTTGATAGCGTGTTTCCCTGATTTGAAAGATGTTCTTATTTCGCACCCAGAAAGCAACACTCGTCGCCTGATTCTTGTAACCGGTCACCGTCGTGAAAATTTCGGTGATGGTTTTGAGACCATCTGTCAGGCCCTGAAACAAATTGCTTCCGAGCATCCCGACGTAGAGGTTGTCTATCCCGTTCATCTAAACCCTAACGTCCAGGAACCGGTCAATCGTATCCTGGATGGGGTTCCTTCGGTGCATCTGATAGAGCCTCTTGATTACCTGCCGTTTGTCTATCTGCTGGATCGTGCCTATCTGATCATCACAGATTCGGGAGGGGTACAGGAAGAGGCCCCCTCTCTCGGCAAACCGGTGCTGGTGATGAGGGAGACAACCGAGCGGCCTGAAGCAGTCGATGCGGGAACAGTAAAGCTGGTGGGAACAAGTCTTGAAAAAATAGTCGGAGAGGCAAGAACCCTTCTAACGGATTCCAGGGAATACAAAAAGATGAGCCAAGCCCATAACCCCTACGGCGACGGAAAGGCCTGCCCAAGAATCGTCGAGGCGATCCACCAATTCCAAAAGAGGTAATGCTTTCGTCGTTGTTGTAGGAGCCCTGCCCCCAGGGCGATAAAAAGCCGGTATAATCCCCGCAGGATAACAATCGCCCAGAGGACTGGGCTACAAGAGAGTAGGTTGCGCCGTGCGCACCATTTCGACCTCCAACGCCCCCTGAGACGTGAATCTTACGATGTCCTTCGATGGTTTGTTATTGAAAGTGAGGGATGGATGTTGCCGTCGTTCAGTGGGCTGAAAATAATATTTTCCAAAGTTCCTACACCATATACCTTACAGGTCAGCAGTGAAATATGTTCTGCTTTGTACACATATATTGTAAAATTCCTATGAATGTTTATAATAACGAACATGAACTTAATGAATGACATGGAAGCCCTGGGTTTGAAAATTCGAGAGGCACGAAAACAACGAGGTCTGTTGCAGTCTGATATTGCAGAACTTGCATCGGTTCGGCGTCAGGTTGTAGGGGAGCTTGAACGCGGTGTTTACAAAGGTTCGTTGCAGCGTGCCCAGGAGATTTTGAGGGCAATGGGGTTGCGCCTGACCATAGAACCTGTTCGTTTCCCTACCCTGGATGAATTGTCTGATGAATGAGAGGATACACAGGATAAGAATTAGTGTGCCGGAGGGAGACAGCGGCACACTTGAGAAAACCCACCGATTCTCCTTTGCTTATGATCATTCAGCACAGCGTGGTTGTCAGGTTTCCCTGACCATGCCGGTACGCCTGCCAAGTTACAGCCGAGGTGCGATTCATCCCATATTTGAACAGAACCTGCCCGAGGGTTTTGTTCGTGAGCGGATCACTGAACGGTTACGTAAACATATTCGAATTGATGAGATGCTGTTTCTGGCGCTGCAGCGTGATTATGGCATAGGAAGGCTTCAGTATCATTCCAGCCGTTTTCCTGCCGGCATTGCAGGTAAAGAAAACCTGGCAGAAATTTTACAGTGGCAGGGGAAGGAATCTTTATTTGATGAATTGGTAAATAAATACTTGCTGCAAACCTCTATCAGCGGCGTACAGCCCAAGGTTTTAGTTGGTGACTCTCGGGCAACGTTTCATACACCCGGATTAATAATTAAAAGCGGACTGGATGAATATCCCGGACTGGCCGTGAATGAGTACTTTTGTATGACTGCCGCAAAAAAATGCGGCTTGAATGTACCTGACTTTCACCTGTCCGATGATCATTCTCTGTTTATCATGCATCGATTTGATCTTCATGATGATGGTGAACGTCTCGGTGTTGAAGATTTTTCCGTTCTGCTGGGTGAAAGGACGGATGATAAATATACAGGATCCTATGAGTCTCTTGCCAATGTCGTTAAACTATATTGTGCCTTTCCGCGGAGAGATCTGGAATCTTTTTTTCGTCTGATAGTATTATCCGCAGCAGTTGGAAACGGAGATGCACATAAGAAAAATTTTTCCCTTATCTATGACGACATAAGAAAACCTGAGACAATACGTCTGTCACCCGCCTATGATATAGTGTCGACATTGCCCTATCTGGAAAATGATACCCCGGCATTAAAAATGAATGGTCATAAAAAGGCTTTTCCGGGAAAAGCGGAACTCACCCGTTTTGGCAAAAAAATCGGTATAAAGAATCCTTCTGGAATTATTGAGCAAATTGTTGACACTATAAGCGATACTCTTAAGCATCACCAACACCTATTTGAAGAATATCCTTTTGTTTACAACGCGATAAAACAGGCGAATTCTAATTGTGCAAACTGAAATCTGTTTTGTTAACTGGTTCCCAAGCTCCAGTTTGGGAACCCCACATCGGAAGCTCCAGCTTCCTTTCCCCCTCTTGCTGGTTCAATCTTGTAGATTCTTGCTGGTTCAATCTTGTAGATTGAACCATTTGTTTATCATAAAAGCATGGTTAGCATATGCGGATGAAAATCTTGTTTCAGCAAAAATTTTGCTCGAACAAGGTGATAGCTTCTAGCTTCGGGAAGAACCAGGAACCTATATTGTCAATTTTATCGAATATCGTCCATTTTGACCCAAAAATACAAATTGAGGTCTAGTGAAATCAACTACTTACAGATTGAGCTCGTTTTGTTTTTTGATTGGTTTCAGCTGGTTAGCGTGGCCCGACCCCATTTGTTGTTGTAATTGTAATAGGGATTTTCGACTCTACGTTGCCGATATCCTCGATTCTGGAACAGCCATCTTCCGGCCAGAACCTGGGAACCATCTAAAAACTTATATTACAAGATCAGACCCCAATAATTTCTTCTGGAAAATGAATGTAAACATTCGGCTTGCCGCTAAATGCATGAAAACTTCAGCAACGTAGGGCGGGCTGTGCCCGCCGTCTTCACAGCCGGAGTCAGGCAATGTGGCGGGCACAGCCCGCCCTACGTGCTACAAAAATCCTTTTTACAACTTCAACAGCAGGATTTAGGTATTAAAAAATGTACACGCCGAATATTTACAAATGAATTTCAAAGATCTGTTGACGTGGGATTCGAGCATACTCTTAAGCCAGTGGTAAAAGAAAAATTCAAGGAAAAATCAGGTATGTCTAAAAGGGATTTTTCGACTCTACGTTGCCGATATCCTCGATTCTGGAACAGCCATCTTCCGGCCAGAACCTGGGAACCATCTAAAAACTTATATTACAAGACCTGACCCCAATAACGGTGTCCAGCCAAATCTTCCCCATTTACAATCTGCCTTATTTCAGTGGGGGCCATGGAAAGGGCAGAACAAGAAAATTGATATGCAGTGGGTAAAACATGCGTTATCCGAAAAGATTTCCCAGATTAACTGGCAGGCTGCAGCAGTTGATGTTGAACCTTTCCTCTTATCGCAGGAGCACCACAGTTTAAAACTATGGAGCAGTAGATTCTTCCTGCACAAAGTGGAACAACTTTAAAAGCTACAGAACCACGGATAGACACAAATGAATACTCACGTAAAAAAAAGAAATTCTGTGTGTATTCGAGTTCATTCGCGGTTCTTAAGAAAAGATAATCAATGCAAAGGTTACTACTCCTTTTCCGTACACC
>JAQYVS010000275.1 GCA_030145365.1 Desulfofustis sp.
CTACTCAGCGGCAGTGGCTTCACCATCAACTCGCTGCAACATGGCTTTACACATTCATCGAAAGATGACTCCTCTTCAACCCTTCATGTTGTCGCACAATCACTTTGATCATCCCATTGTTTTTTCACAATAAGTAATTAAATTTTCCTGCACTTGACCTATGTCAAAGAAAAGAGCACTTCAATCAACTATTGTGCCACCATCAATCATCGTTGAGCCTTAATTTTTATCAACGGAACAATCAAAGCAATATAACTTACTGGAGGTTTTCCATGTTTTGTAATCAATGTGAACAGACAGCCCAAGGAGCCGGCTGTGAAAAAATTGGTGTATGCGGAAAGACTGAAGATGTATCAGCTCTGCAGGACCTTTTGACTCATGCCCTTCAGGGCCTGGCAATAGTTGCCCTTGAAGCCAGAAATCTTGGCATCGTTGACAATGCCATTGACCGTTTCAGTGCTCAAGCCACATTTTCATGCCTAACCAATGTTGACTTCGACCCTGCCAGGTTTGATGGCTGGATCAGAGAAACGGTACAGCTCAGAAATGATCTCAAAGCACGAGTTGAGGCAGCCGGTGGTTCAGTGACCAACGATGCTGCTGCTCTGAACTTTATCCCTGCTCCCGATCTTGCAGGACTTGAAGCCCAGGGAGCCGCCCTGAACTTCATACCATCTCTTGATGAAAACGAAGATCTCAGATCTCTTAAGCAGATCGCGCTCTACGGCTTGAGAGGACTTGCAGCCTACGTCGATCATGCAGCAATCCTCGGACAGCAGGACGATGAGGTATTCGCCTTTATTCATCAGATTCTCGCTACTCTGATTCGCAAGGACCTTGGCGTCGATGATCTGGTTGCCGGTGCTTTAAAAATTGGCGAGGTTAACATCAAAGCCATGGAGCTGCTTGATGCAGGAAATACTGGAACCTACGGTCACCCGGTACCGACGCCAGTTCCACTTGGCCAGAAGGCAGGAAAAGCAATATTGATCACCGGCCACGATTTGAAAGATCTCCAGCTGCTTCTCGAGCAGACCAAAGGGAAAGGAATTAATATCTACACTCATGGTGAGATGCTTCCCTGTCATGGCTATCCTGAGTTAAAAAAACACGACCATTTTATCGGTCATTATGGAACTGCCTGGCAGAACCAGCAAAAAGAAATGGATGCCTTTCCCGGTTCTATCCTGTTCACCACCAACTGTATTCAGAAACCACGTGATTCATACAAAGACAATGTCTATACCACCGGTCTTGTTGGCTGGCCCGGTGTAAGTCATATCGGGGATGATAAGGATTTCACCCCGGTTATCGAACGTGCTCTGGCTTTACCTGGTTTTGCCGCAGACGAAGACAAAGGAGAAGTACTTACCGGATTTGCCCGGAACGCGGTATTAGGCGTTGCAGATAAGGTAATTGAAGGTGTCAAGGCCGGAGCCATTAAGCATTTCTTTCTGGTCGGCGGCTGCGACGGTGCAAAACCAGGACGCAACTACTACACCGATTTTGTCGAGCAGGCGCCTGCTGATACGGTTATCCTGACACTGGCCTGCGGAAAATTCCGTTTCTTTGACAAGAAGATTGGCGATATCGGCGGCATTCCAAGACTTCTCGACGTCGGTCAGTGCAATGACACCTACTCGGCCATCCAGATTGCCGTCGCTCTTGCCGATGCCTTTGATTGTGGAGTCAACGACCTACCGCTTTCTATGATTTTATCATGGTATGAGCAAAAGGCTTGTGTAATTCTGCTGAGCCTTTTTAGCCTGGGTATAACGGATATTCGCCTCGGACCATCCCTGCCGGCATTTGTTACACCAAATGTGCTGAACGTTCTGGTTGAGAATTTCGCAATAAAACCGATTGCAGAAACTGCCAAGGAAGACCTGGATACTATCCTTGCTTAATTAAACCCATAAATCCGGCTGCCGATAAAAGGCAGCCGGATCAATCGTTCTTTTATAGGATTCTACCCGGTACTCCAGGTGTCACCTGTTCCGGTAAAATCCTATGTTGCTGTAGCGCCATGAATACCATAAAAAACACTGGGTTCAGGACAATTGGGGGGTATCAGCTCAGCCTGTTATCCAGAAACGATCTCAAGCAATTGTCTGAAGCGGCAGATGCCTGCGAAATTGAGCGTCTCCGTTTTACCCCGAGTTCTCAAATAGCTGTTTCCTGTACCAGTGAAGAACAATTTTCACAATTTTTCCAACGGATAAAACCGATTCTCAAGCCTCTACCAACAAATGGGATCAGTACGATCTTTTGCTGTGGAGGCTGTAACGATTGCGATCATGGGCTTGCCGACACCGATCACCTTGCTTCTCTATTGCAAACAATGGACTTACCAGTGCCGATGCCTGCCAAGTTAAAAGTTGCCATAGCCGGTTGTCCGCGTTGCTGCACCATGCCAAGACTCAGAGACGTGGGACTCAGTCCATATTCTGGAAAATCTCGAAAATGGAATTTGTCTTTTGGAGGTAATGGAGGGATCAAGCCTCGTATCGGCGATGTGATAGGAACTGGATTAGGTCTGGACGAGGTACTTGCACTCATCCACAAAGCGGTAACTCTCTATCAGAAAGAGGCCAAATCCGGAATGCGCACAGCAACCTTTGTTGAGCATGTGAGCAAAGACGTTTTTCTGGAAAAGCTGCATCAATAGGTCCCCACCCTCCTCTCAGATTCATCTGTCATATTGAAAAAAGTACTCAGCGTTTCAGAGCAGCAGAAGTCAATCCAACACTACTTCCTCCAGATTTATCACGAGTAATTTAAAAAAAATACAATCTATTGACCCAAGTCAAAGAATTAACGGTTCTTTATGATAGATTCACTGAGAAAGACAGCGAATGTTGAATCAAAGGTTCGTATGGACCATCGACCACTGAGGTTATTATGAAACAGCTAAGAAAAATTATTAAGATAGATGAAGAACTTTGTGACGGTTGCGGACTCTGTGTTCCCGATTGCGCAGAAGGTTCGCTTCAAATTATTGAGGGAAAAGTAAAACTCGTAGCAGACAACCTCTGCGACGGACTTGGAGCCTGCCTGGGAGCCTGCCCTACCGGAGCATTAACTATCATTGAAAGAGAAGCCGACGACTTTGACGAAGAGGCGGTAGAGGAATTTCTGGCTACCAAGAAAAAGCAGGAGGCCAAGACAGCCCCGCAGATGGATTGCGGGTGTGCTTCGACCCATATCCAGAGTTTGAAACAGCCTACTCCCTGTCAGAGCGCCAACAAACCTGCCCCCATTCCGGCAGGAGCCATCGGCGATTCTCAGCTGAGTCATTGGCCGATTCAGATTCGTCTTATTCCGCCTCATGCACCGTTTTTACAGGGAGCAGATGTTCTTGTTGCTGCAGATTGCACCGCAGTTGCTACTCCAGGATTTCAAGAAAAGTATTTGAACGGCAAAGTGGTCATGATGGGTTGTCCTAAATTCGATGATGCAGAATCATATATTGACAGGTTCACTGAAATCATCGACACCTGCGCTCTGAAATCAATAACGATTTTGATTATGGAAGTTCCGTGCTGCTCGGCTATGAACGTGATTATCAAGCGAGCACTTGACAAGGCAACAACTTCAGTTCCGGTGGAGCAGATTACGGTCTCCACCAGGGGACAGGAAATGGAACGAATCAGCTGGTAAGAATCAGCTCCTTTCAAAAGTAAAGCGGGAAGCCTAGCTCAAAGAGCCGAATACTATGATTATAGTATTCGGCTCTCTTTTTATTTATCGGGCCAGGAAATCTGCAGTTGTCTATCAACTTCTACAACGTTTGCGCCCACCGAGATGAACAGATGAAAAAGTGGACGTCCGAAATGAAACAGTTCTTCTCCCAGAGACAGGTCGTGTTTATTAACCAGTGAAGTTCGAAATTCAACTTCCAGATTGGCACGTTCTTCCAGGTTCGCACTGTTTCCCTCCGGGCCGCTCTGCAGAAGTTTTATTATATCTGGACAAGGGAAGCTGGACTCATGCTCTTGGACCACCTGATACAGCGGATCGGAATCTGCAATCAGATCCAGTCTGCTCAGTGTATCTTTGGCAATTATTTCTTCAACGGGTGCCGTGTTCCAGCACTCAAGGATCCTGCAGGCTTTGGGTCGGGTTTCGTAAATCGTACAGCCCCTTTCTTTCGGATCAAAATAAAAACAATTCCACTGATTGCCAACACCACTGATTTTTATAAGTTCCTGCCTGACCGACTGAAGACGATTTGTAACAGGATTATGAACCAGTTCACCCTTTCTGATGGTAATCAAATGGGCTCGGGGAAGGCTCCCTTCAACAACGAGCTGTTTATCCTCCAGATGCAAGGCCGGTCCT
>JAQYVS010000300.1 GCA_030145365.1 Desulfofustis sp.
TGTGAGTAATTTTGATACAAGTTCGATCCGCTCCTGGTCAACAACGTACACATGGGGAACGTCACTGTATTGCCTCACTGTGGCGACAATTCCAGCACTGTCGTTACTGGTGATTGGAAGGATAGCGTCACTCTGCAGGTCAATGGAGCTGAGGTTAACAATTTTAGGCTGCGACAATAACGGGTTGATTATAGTTTCTGACACGTTTTCACCATGTATAAAAGTTTCTACCGACTCTGTTACTAAAACCTTGCCGATTTCTTTCTGGGCTTGATGTATTATAGTTCTTTAAGTTCTCGATATCAGGATTTCTTTTATCAATAATAATATACTTTTAAAACACTTTTAACTCGAGGTGTCGTTATCATGATAAAAACCACTCACGTAGGTTCCTTACCCCGCCCCACCGATATGATCACCAAACAGCTGAGGAAAGAGAACATATCCGATGATGATTTGAAAGGATACGTCAGGGAACTGATCGAGCGACAGATATCTCTTGGTTTATCATTTATCAACAACGGAGAGTTACCTCGAATTGATTACATCTCCTCAACAGTAGAGAGAATTGCCGGTTTTAACCAGAGTTGCACCGCACCACTTCCCAGAGACCTGGAAGAGTTGCCGGAATATGCCAGACGCTTTAGCGGCAGGAACGGCCTTATAATGCTTAACCCGAAAGCCCCGATAAACCTGCCGGCTTGCTCGGAAGATGTCTCATACATAGGCAAGACATCACTTATCCAGGAGCTGGACATGATGACAGGCGCTTTTCGTGAAGTCGGAAGTATCACGGATACATCAAACTCCACACTGTTTTTTACAGCTCCATCACCGGGAACGGTGGCCCTGTTTCTGGAAAACCAATACTACCCGGATTATGAAACATACCTGCAGCATCTTGGTTCTGTTCTGCAAAAAGAGTACGAAATCATTACCAGTTACGGCGTATCCCTGCAGATTGACTGTCCCGATCTTGCCATGGGACGGCACACCAGGTACAAGCATTTAAACGACAACCAGTTCCTCTCTCTAATCGATACCAATATTGCCGTGCTCAACACGTCCCTGGAAAATATTGACAAGAACCAATGCAGGGCTCATATCTGCTGGGGCAATTATCCCGGAACCCATCATTGTGATATTGAGCTCAATTCAATTTTCAACCACATCACGCGGCTGAAACCAACATATCTCTCCATTGAATCGTGTAATCACCGCCACGCACATGAGTATGAGGTATTCAACAAGTACCCGTTCCCTGAGGATAAGGTACTCATGCCTGGTGTGATCGATACCACATCCAATACCATCGAACATCCAAAACTTGTTGCCCAACGGCTTCTAAATTTTGTGAATATTCTCGGTCCCGAACGGGTAATAGCCTCAACTGACTGCGGTTTTGCTTCAACCGCCTCGGCCACCTCCGTTTCAGGAGAAGTTGCCTGGCTCAAACTACAGTCACTCGTCGACGGAGCACGGCTTGCTGAAGAAAAAATGTAGATCTTTGGCGGTTGCCTCTCATGGTCCTAAGCCGGTTTTTTCTGCAGATAACGGCCGATTTCATCGATGAGCTGCTCATAGAGGGGATGCTCGAAAAGGATGTCTGTATCGATCTCAACCCCCAGTTTTGACTCAAGCTGCATGATCATTTGTGTAGCACTCATAGAATCCAGCCCCTGGTCAGTCAATTCGATATCAGGATCAATCTCACTGACATTGGTCAATTCATGGAAGATGTCTGCGATGAGCACCTTAATTTCTTCTCTTGTGCCAGCACTGCTCTTGTCTTCCTGCACTCCCGCCTTTTTCTGCATATCTTCAAGGTAATCAACCAGAGTATCGAAGAGAGGATAGTCAAAGAGGAGATCCGTATCCAGCTCAATATTAAGATTGGTCTGCAAAGTTGCGACAAAATCGGTTGCACTGAGCGAGTCCAGCCCCTGATCTGTCAGCGCAACATCCGGTGTTATTGTCTCAATACCGGTTAGATCGAAATATGTTTTTATGACAAGTTCGCGTATCCCGGACGTATCTGCCACGATGGTTTTTTCTTCAGCAGTTTCAACGGCACCCTGGCCTACTTGATAATAGTCCTGCAAGGCTGCACCTCGTTTCCGGTCAAAAGGTACTTGCAGCTCATTCATTGCCTTTCTGTCAACGGAATCCGCACCGGAGATAACGATATGAGCATTTGCACCGCCAAAGCCAAAACTGCTGACACCAACAAGTGCCAGAGGATCAATCGGTGTCGGTTTATCAACCACACTGAGTTTGTACGAATCAAAATCAATAAATTTATTTGGAGTATTAAAATGTATGTTTCCCGGAATTATTCCCTGATTGAGGATGAGTGCAGACTTTATGAGGCCAGCTATGCCAGCTGCTGATTCGAGGTGGCCCATATTGGATTTAACCGACCCCAGGTAACAGGTAGTTTTCCTGTTTTTAGCTATTGAGTTCTGGAGTGCAGAGATTTCTATCGGATCACCAATTTTCGTGCCGGTTCCATGGCATTCAACATAAGAGATGTCTTCAGGCTGCACATGGGCGTCCCGGCAGGCCTCAAAAATAAGGTCTTCCTGTGCTGCCGGGTGCGGAGCGGTAATTACCTGGGTCCTGGCACCGTTCTGATTAATCGATGAGCCGAGAACTTCAGCATAATAATGTTCTGCCAGATCCTTGCTGACCAGGAGTACCAGACCGCCGCCTTCTGACCGTACATATCCGTTTGCCGAATCATCAAAGGCTTTGCAGCGCTGATCTTTGGAGAGAAACCCGGAATCCCTCATACTGTGGGTAAAACCGTTTCCAAGTATCATGTTGACGCCGCCGGCAATGGCATAATCTACTCTGCCTGCTTCAATATCCTTACAGGCATAATGCACCGCGAGCAGTGACGAAGAACAGGCAGTGTTTGCAACCCAGCTGGGTCCACGCAGGTCATAGTGATAACTTATCCGTGAGGCAATTATGCTGGAATTAGTTCCGGTCGGGTAGTAGACGGAGTTTTTATTACCTTGGTATTCCTCATTCCACGCCCCTATATAGACGCCTATTCGTCTTTTATTTAACGTTGCAGGATCAATTCCACTATCTTTCCAAAGCATCTCTGTGAGCTCAAGAGCGAGGATCTGCTGTGGATCCATACTTCTGGCCTCTGCTTCTGAGATGTTAAAATACCGATGGTCAAAACGGGAAATAACCGAATCCAAGAATCCCGCCTCAAAATCCCCCCGCGCCGGATCGGCCTTCACCTGATCAGCGCCAGTCAGCAGACAGTTCCAGTATTGCGGCAGTGTTTCAACCGAAGCTGGAAATTTGCAGCTCATGGCTGAAATCACCACTCGGTTTCTCTGGTATTGACGGTCTGTCTCAACCTTTATCTGTGACGATGTTCCGAACTGATCCAGCAATGTATTGAGACTTTTGTAGCGATAAAAATCCTGTGGTGCCAGAAATGGGAAATATGGTTGAAGCAGAGCTGTAAACTCCACGAATACAAGAGAAGTGAAATCCTGATAGGCAAGTGGAGTTTCGAAGTCCAGCCCTGGCCTGAACGATTCGACTACCTGGTTGAGTTCATTGAGTAAATGTGTCTGATCCAGCTTCTTTCTCTGAAACAATATCCAAGCAAGTTCATCCTCTCCCCGGTACATCGAAGAAGCGTATTGGTATTCTCCAAATATATCGCAGCATTTTTTTAGTACGGGATGAAAGCCAATCTCGATAACTTCAATCTCATCCCCAGCGAGTCGTTCTTTGATTGCCTCCATTGAGGAAACAAAATCTATTGGCTTTGACAACCAGTTACCCCAGTGTTCTTCACTCAGTTGGTCCTCAATTTGTGCGGTAACACCGGAGACAAACAGGGCTGAACCGGCCCGTTGTGATGAACGTGTTTTGAGCTCTGAGATGTAATCATGATAGTTCGGATGATGCCAGGGATGAACCGGCTGCATTCTGACAAAACCCTCATGATCAGTAAGGAATCCCTGCATCTCCTGGTGACTTCCGCTTACCGTAATGTGTGTTCTACCACCGGACAGAAAGTTCCGGGAGGACAGTGGAGGATTACTCTCAGCTATCTCTTCTTCAGTCATAAATCCATGCAGCATCGTTCCATCTATCTTGCCGGCTGCCTGTCCAATTTTATACGTCAGAAGGAGGATTTCTTCGAGTGAGTAAATTCCCGCCTGATACGCTGCAGTCAATTCACCGACGCTGTGTCCTAAGACGATGTGCGGCTTGTACCCCCAGCGCACCCATATATCTGAGAGACAAATTTCAGCTGCAACAGTCAGTATGGGGCTGTTCGGGCACCGATGGCTGCCCATCTCAGAAACCAGGATCTCTTCCAGGTTAAGTCCCAATTTGTCCCTGAGAATATCTACTATCTCTGTCCATCGAGGAGATGTTTTTATCAGCTTAAAACTGGTCTCTTCACTTTTCGTTCCTTCTCCGGGATAGAGGAAGACGATTTTTTTCATTTCACATCCTTTTTTCTTTTAAAAAAAAAGCAGTTGCCATCACAAATAAAAAAACCACCAGCTAAACCGGTGGTTGAAGTTATCGTTTTAGCAGAACTTTTAAGGCGCTCGCAATTTGATTTAAATCAGCGCATACAATCCTATAATGTGGCATGCGAATGTGTTGTCAAGTTGCAGGAGAACATTTT
>JAQYVS010000375.1 GCA_030145365.1 Desulfofustis sp.
CATCTATGGTATAAACATCTGTCTCTACCAAGAGTGATGGCGGCGTAGCCAAGTGGCTAAGGCAGTGGTCTGCAAAACCATTATTCACCAGTTCGACTCTGGTCGCCGCCTCCAAATTTATAAGGGGACACAGAAGTTACACGTGTCCCCTTTTTCATTGCCGTTTCTAACCATCGTCTTCTCTTTATACCTGTAGATACTTTATATCTTTTTTCCGGTCAATCGGCATTGCAATCTCAGTATTTTTGCAACAGTAACATTTCCAGATGTACAGCAACACCCAAAATACTACACATGGCATCTCTCCAGGCTATAGATACTGCCTGTTGTCTCAAATTACCTAAAAATGGTTTGACAACCATCTGCTGAGAGGTAAAACGATAGCCAACAAGCAATGGAATATTCTTTTTCTTTGCTCCTATATCAGACCTTTATCCCCCAGATCTCATTGGAATATTGTCTTATTGTCCGATCGGTTGAAAATTTCCCCATCCGGGCAACGTTGAGTATCGCTTTGCGGGCCCAGAGTTCGGTGTCTATGAAGACCTCGTTGACATGATTCTGGCACTCAAGATAAGATTCAAGATCTCGAATCAGTAGATACTGGTCGTGGGGGCTCATCAGGGAGTCCACCAGCGGTTTGAATAAATTGCGATCCCCACGGCTGAAGGTGCCGTCTGACAGAGATTCCATGATTTGGGCCACCTCACCGTTCTCTTTGCAGATCTGAGCAGGGGTTTTACTATTGTGAATACGCTCAAATTCAGCCTCATCGGCATCAAGACCGAAAATAAAAATATTATCTTCGCCCACCTCTTCTCTGATTTCTATGTTTGCCCCGTCCAGGGTGCCAATAGTCAGTGCACCGTTGAGCGCAAACTTCATATTGCCGGTGCCCGAGGCTTCAGTTCCTGCAGTGGAAATCTGCTCGGAAAGATCTGCCGCCGGGATGATCAACTCAGCCTGACTGACATTGTAGTTCGGCAGAAAAACAACCCTGAGTCGATCGCCGATACGGGGATCATGATTCACCACATCACCGATCGAGTTAATCAGTTTGATAATGAGCTTGGCCCGCCAGTAGGACGGTGCCGCTTTACCGGCAAAAATGATGGAGCGTGGGGCCAGATTTACTTCCGGTTCGGTAACAAATTTGTGGTAGAGATGAATGACATGCAGGGCATTGAGAAGCTGACGTTTATACTCGTGAATCCGTTTAACTTGAACATCAAACATGGTTTCAGCGCTGACATCAACTCCGGTTGACAGACCGATATAATCAACAAGCTTCTGCTTATTGTTCAGCTTTATTTCCATGAATCTATCACGAAAATCCTGGTCCTCCGCATATGGCTCCAACTCACGCAATCTGTCGAGATCCACTTCCCAGCCTGTGCCGATTTTTGAATTGATCAACTCAGAGAGTTGCGGGTTTGCTTTGAGCAGCCAGCGACGCGGGGTAATACCGTTGGTCTTGGAGTTGATTTTATCAGGATAAAACTGGTCGAAATCTTTAAATATACGATCTTTGAGCAGCTGGGTGTGAAGAGCGGCGACACCGTTTACCGAATGGGACCCAACGATGGCAAGAAAAGCCATACGAACTTTTTTCGGATAGCCCTCCTCAATGATCGACATCCGGCTCAGCTTTTCCATATCTCCCGGATATTGCTGGGCAACCAGATCAAGAAACCGCTGGTTGATTTCGTAAATAATCTGTAAATGGCGGGGCAGCACTTTGCCGATCATTTCCACGGACCATCGTTCCAGCGCCTCAGGCATCAGCGTGTGATTTGTATAGGCAAAGGTTCTGGTGCAGATATCCCAGGCCTTTTCCCAACCAAGCCCCTCCAGGTCGAGCAGAATCCGCATCAACTCTGGTATGGCTATGGCCGGATGGGTATCGTTTAATTGTACTGCGACACGATCGGGAAATTTGTCAAAAGTATCGTTTTTCTTCTTGTAGCGCCGCATTATATCCTGAAAGGTCGCCGCCACAAAAAAGTATTGCTGCCTCAAGCGCAATTCCTGCCCGGCATAGTTATGGTCCGGTGGATACAACACTTTGGAAATGGTCTCCGAGCTGACTTTCTGCTGCACGGCACCGATATAATCCCCTTCTCCAAAATGAGTTAAATCAAGTTCGCGCGAAGCCCGGGCTGCCCACAAGCGCATGTTGATCACATGGTCGTTTTTATAGCCCGGAACCAGGATATCACAGGGCATGGCCATCACATCTTTGGTGTCGATCCACTTGGAACGATAACAACCCTTATCATCCTGATAGGTGCTTACTTTTCCATAAAACTGAATCGTGAAGACCGGTAATGTCCGCTCAAATTCCCATGGAGACCCGTACCGCAGCCAGTTGTCAGGACTCTCTACCTGATAGCCATTGATTAATTGTTGATTAAAAAGACCGTATTCATAACGGATCCCATAGCCGTAAGCCGGAATTTTCAAGGTTGCAATTGAGTCCATAAAACAGGCGGCAAGACGTCCCAGACCACCGTTGCCAAGAGCGGCATCTTCTTCCTGCTCACGAACCTCCTCCATGGAATAACCGAGTCCCTCGACGGCCTCTTTGATCTCATCGAACAAGCCTAGATTAATAATGGAGTTTCCCAATGAACGACCGATTAAAAACTCTAGAGACAGGTAGTACACCCGCTTCTTCTCTTTGGCATAGAAGGTTTTTTGTGTTTTGATCCATTTCTCCACCATGACGTCTCTCAGGGTAAACGCCAGCGCCTTATAGATATCAGCTGGGCCTGAACGCTCCGGATCTCTTCCCTGGAAACTCATCAAGTGGTGAATGATACTGTCCTGAATCGACTTTACAGAAGTTGGGAAAAAGGACTGTGATTTTTTCTGTTGAGCTGCATCGCTCAATATATCTGGTGTTGGCCTGCTCATCGAACTTCCTCCGAGAAATTACATATTGTTTTGGCAACGATGTTCAATTCAAACATGATCACGATGATAAGCTTTGAATATCCAGGGAGCATATCAAGCTCAGGCAAAATCAACTCAATCTAAAAACAGAAAACCAACCACTACGTTCGGAATGTTTTGTTTTGAGTCAGCTTGCATATGCTTCTAAATCTCGCCAATAATTATATTGCATTGTGGTATACACATTAACTTTTTCATGTCTATTATATGGAAATGTCACCCTAAATTAAGACAAAGGCATGTAGTACAATTAGTTTAACCTGTAGTCAGAGTGTAAACATGGAAAAAAATCAGGCAACTGTATCTAAACAAAGACTGTATCTTACCACACTTGTAGTCTTTATTGTCGGATTCGTCTCAGGCGTTGCATTTACCGTTTTCAAAACAGGCGGCTCAGCTCCCACTGGACAAAATGTTTCCCAGCAGTCCGGCCAGTCTCAGCAGGAAACTCAGGCGATTTTAAACCTGGAGGCTGAAGTTACCGCCAACCCCGAGAATTACGACGCCTGGACCCAACTCGGACATCTATATTTTGACAGCGACCAGTATAATAAAGCAATAGGTGCCTATAACAAATCTCTGGATCTGCATTCCGGAAATGCCAACCTTCTGACAGATCTCGGAGTCATGTATCGCCGGTCGGGTGATCCCCAAAAGGCAGTCGAATCATTTGACAAAGCAATTGCTATGGATGCAACCCACGCTCAGTCACGCTTCAACAAGGGCATTGTCCTTCATTACGACCTCGGTAAAACCGATGAGGCCATTGATTCCTGGATGTCGGTTCTAGAAATAGCACCTCAATATAAAACAGCCAACGGAATTGCTCTGCAGGACTTTATCAATCAAGTGAAAGAAAGCAAAACCAACAGCAGTGAAGGATCATAATCACTGCTGCAATCAATATAGGAGAGAGAAATGAAATTCGAGACCATAGCCTTACACGGCGGTCAAACAATAGATCAGGATACCTTGTCACGTGCTGTTCCGATCTACAGAACCAGCGCCTATGTTTTTAAGAATACCGAACACGCAGCCAACCTCTTTGCCTTGAAAGAACTCGGCAATATCTATACCAGAAT
Organism: Desulfofustis sp.; assembly: GCA_030145365.1. Lineage (GTDB taxonomy): Bacteria > Desulfobacterota > Desulfobulbia > Desulfobulbales > Desulfocapsaceae > JABDQA01. Next base: position 4,038 of record JAQYVS010000375.1, read on the forward strand.
CGGCAATCCTACCCAGGATGTGCTCGAGCAGAGAGTCGCCCAGCTCGAAGGTGGAGCGGCAGCCCTGGCTCTGGCCTCAGGTACTTCTGCAATTTTCTATACAATCATAAATATCTGTGCTCAGGGTGATGAAATTATCGCAGCCAATAACCTTTACGGCGGCACCTATATACAATTTGACTCGATTCTACCGCAGCTGGGTATTACGGTAAAATTTGTCGATCCCGACGATCCCCAGAACTTTGCCAGAGCAATCACCGATAAAACCCGGGCTATTTTCTGTGAAACCATAGGCAATCCCACGTTGAATGTCGTTGATTTTGACGCAATTTCAGAAATTGCCAAGGCTAATAAGCTGCCGCTGATAGTCGACTCTACCTTCACCCCTCCCTGTCTGTTTCGACCGATCGAACATGGTACGGATATTGTCATTCACTCACTGACCAAATGGATGGGAGGTCACGGAACTGGGATAGGAGGAATCGTTGTCGATGCCGGGCGCTTTGACTGGACCGACCCAAAATTCAGCCTGTACAATGAGCCGGATTCATCCTACCACGGGCTGCGTTACGCCCACGATTTAGGTGATTTCAACCCTGTCGCCTTTGCCTTGCGCATGCGCCTTGTTCCGTTGAGAAATCTTGGTGCAAGTATTGCCCCGGATAATTGCTGGATGTTTTTACAGGGTATTGAGACTCTGGGCCTGCGTATGGAGCGTCATTGCAGCAACACCAAACAAGTAGCCGATTTCCTTAAAGGGCATGATGCGGTTGACTGGGTCTATTTTCCCGGCCATAAAGGGTCTCCCGGCCATGAAAATGCAGTAAAATATCTACAGAACGGATTTGGCGGTATGGTGACGTTCGGCATCAGGGGTGGGCTCAAAGCAGGCCAGACCTTTATCGAGGCTCTGCAGCTGGTATCTCATCTGGCCAATGTCGGCGATGCCAAATCACTGGCGATTCACCCTGCCTCAACCACCCACTCCCAGCTTTCACAGGAACAGCTGGCAGAATCGGGCATATCGGATTCAATGATCAGGCTCTCCATCGGTATCGAACATATTGATGATATAAAACAAGACATTAACCAGGCTCTGCAAAAAGCTGTGAGCTGAGCAAATTCAAAACAATGAGCAGTGCCACAGAGACACATCTTGAAGTCGGTTCGGCGGGGGTAGCTGAAAAACAATACTATACCTTCGCCGAACCACCTGACACCCTGACACTTGAAAGTGGTGCCCAATTAGGTCCGATTACCCTCGCCTATGAAACCTGGGGCAGATTGTCGGTGAAACGAGATAATGCGGTTCTGGTTCTGCATGCCTTCTCCGGTGATTCCCATGCCGCGGGCTTTTACAAACATGACTCCCCTGATTCCAAACCAGGCTGGTGGGACAGTCTGATTGGGCCAGGCAAAGGACTTGATACCGACAAGTATTTTGTGATCTGTGCCAATATTCTCGGAGGCTGTTCAGGATCCACTGGGCCTTCTTCTGTTAACCCTGAAACGGGGCAACCATACGGGCTGGATTTCCCGATGATGACCGTCGCCGACATCGTCGAAACACAGAAAGCCTTGCTTGGGTATCTGGGCATTTCATCGCTGCATACGGTTATCGGCGGCTCAGTTGGCGGCATGCAGGTACTGGAATGGTGCGTCCGCTATCCGGAAATGGTTCGTTCGGCAATTCCTGTAGCTACAACCATGCGACATTCCGCCCTGGCTATTGCTTTCAACGAAGTAGCCAGGCAGGCTGTCATGTCCGATCCCCGTTGGAACAAGGGAAATTATTACGGAGGGGAATGCCCTGATCTGGGGCTGGCAATTGCCCGAATGATCGGTCACGTAACATACCTCTCCGATGAAGCCATGCGGCGCAAATTCGGTCGAAGACTACAGAACAAGAACAACCTTTCTTACGGTTTTGACGTCGATTTCATGGTTGAGAGCTATTTACGCTATCAGGGCTCTAAATTCGTCAAGCGATTTGACGCCAATTCCCTGCTCTATATAACCAAGGCGGCTGATTACTTTGATCTGGTTGAGCGTGAGCCTCCAGCCAGATCGCTTAATGATATCCACGGAGCAGCGGTAAAATTCTTAGTTATCAGTTATACCTCGGACTGGCTTTATCCGACCTATCAGGCCAAAGAATTGATTCAGGCATTGAAGCGGGCCAATCTTGATGTCAGCTTCTGTGAGATTGAGGCTGACGCGGGTCACGACGCTTTTCTCATCCCCGACGAACGTCTGGGTAGCCTGGTTGGAGGGTTTCTCGATGGTGTTCCCAGAAACTGAAAACATGCGATTCGACCTCCAGGTTATCGCCTCATGGATTGAACCCAAATCCCGGGTACTCGATCTTGGCTGTGGTAACGGCGAATTGCTAGCCTGGCTCGCCGAACACCGGCAGGTCAAGGGGGTAGGGATTGAACAGGACCAGGTCAAAGCGGCCTTCTGCATTTCCCAAGGTCTCAGCGTCCTGCAGGGAGACCTGAACGATGAAGTGGAAGATTATCCCGATAAAAATTTCGACTATGTCATCCTTAGCCAGACCCTGCAGCAGGTGTATGAGCCGGCCAGGTTATTGTACTCCCTGTCACGGATCGGTAAGCGTTTTATCGTCAGTTTTCCGAATTTCAGCCATTATTCGATCCGTCTCCAACTCCTGATGAAAGGTATGGCTCCGAAAAGCAACGAGCTGCCATACAACTGGTACGACACACCTAATATCAGAGTAATTACTATGAAGGATTTCAGAAAATTCACCCGTGATGTCGGATATCGAATTGTTGAAGAAACTGCCATCAAAACAGATCATCATGCCAATCATGGAAACATTGTCCGCAATCTCATTAATATCAGGGCAACATACGGGATTTTTATGATCGAAAAAGAGGCCACCCCATGAGCACTACAAAAAATCTGGAAAATCAGCTAGATATCAAATTCATCGCCGAGGCCTGCGATCACCAGCGGGTGAGTGCCGCTTCCAAGCATCATCTGATCCCCGATGTGGTAAAAGGGCTGATGAAGTCCTGGAGCACAAAGGAGTGTTACGATCATATCAGCCCGGTATCAATACCATCTCATCGGGCGATTATTGATATCATCAAGCAGGCCAGACGTATTCTATTTCCCGGATATTTCACCTCGGCCAGTCTGCATGCATCCAATCTGGAATATTATATCGGCAAAGAGACCACCGAATTATACGACAAGTTATGCGAACAGATAACTATGGCTATTCGGCATAACTGCAGGAGACAGGATCGGCCCTGTACCAATTGTGAGCAGAGCGCAAGTGAAATGGCCTATATCCTGATCACCAAACTGCCGGACATTGCTTCACTACTCGCCCAGGATATCCGAGCTACTCTGGAGGGTGACCCGGCCTCGAAAAGTCCCGACGAAGTTATATTCAGTTATCCCGGCTTGCTGGCGATTACCGTATATCGGCTGGCTCACGAACTTCAAAAACTTGAAGTTCCAATAATACCTCGCATAATGACCGAATGGGCCCATGGAGAGACAGGTATTGATATCAATCCCTGCGCCCAAATAGGACCGGGACTATTCATCGACCACGGTACCGGTGTGGTTATCGGGGAAACGACAATTATCGGAAAGAATGTGCGACTCTACCAGGGTGTCACCCTCGGAGCGCTTTCTCTGCCACGAGACGCAGGCGAAAGCCTGAGAAATAAAAAACGACATCCAACCTTGGAAGACGATGTGATCGTTTATTCCAACACCACCATACTCGGCGGCGATACCGTTATCGGAGCCGGCTCAGTGATAGGCGGTAATATCTGGCTGACCGAGAGCGTCAGCACCGGGACCAAAGTATTGTTGAGACGCCCGGAACTCATCTATCACAATTCCCCAAAAACATAAGAGTAGGAGGACATCATGGCTCTGCCATTAACACAAACATTTGGAGCAACCCCGCTGCTTACCATGCAGCGTTTCGGCAGCGATACCGGCGCCGTAATCATGGCAAAACAGGAATCAAGAAATCCGATGGGAAGCGTCAAATGCCGAATCGCCGTATCGATGATAGAAGCAGGTATCCGCGATGGCTTGATCAACAACGATACGGTTATTGTAGAACCGACTAGTGGCAATACCGGAATCGGTCTTGCTTTTGTCTGTGCCTCCAAGGGGCTGGGCCTTATCCTGACCATGCCGGACAGTATGAGCATTGAGCGGAGAATGTTGATGAAACATCTTGGAGCAGACCTGGTATTGACACCGGCCGCCAAGGGCATCAAAGGCTCAATTGCTGCAGCTGAAGATATCTTAAAAGAGCACCAGAATAGCTTTATGCCGGATCAGTTTAGTAATCCAGCAAACCCGGAAATACACAGAACTACCACTGCCGAAGAAATCTGGCAGGATACCGACGGTAAGGTTGATATCTTTGTTGCAGGGGTCGGCACCGGCGGTACCATCACCGGCGTCTCGGAGGTTCTGAAAGCACGAAACGCTCAGCTGCATACAGTAGCCGTCGAACCGGCCAACTCCCCCATTCTTTCGGGTGGTACCCACAGCCCCCACAAAATTCAGGGGATTGGAGCCGGCTTTATTCCGGACATTCTTAACACCGACATCATCGATGAAGTTGTCACCGTAACCAACGAAGATGCCTTTGAAACCGCTCAGCGTATAGCCCGCGATGAGGGTATTTTCTGCGGCATCTCCTCAGGAGCAGCTGCCTGGGCCGCGCTGCAGATAGCTAAAAAACCCGAAAATAATGGTAAGAATATTGTCGTGATACTACCAGACACAGGAGAGCGATACCTGAGCACCGATTTGATTGTTGACAAAGAAGGTTGATCAGTTAGTTACCAGACACCGCTGATCTCTTCCGAACAATAAGGACAGTTTCCCCGGTCCAGCAGGTTGTGTTGAATAGAGAAACCATGTCGACGGATAATCTTTCTGGCGCAGGAAGGACAATAGGTATCCTCGCCCCCGCCGCCACGAATATTGCCGACATAGACGTGTTTGAGGCCTTCTGATAAACCAATATCTCTGGCTCTTTGCAGACACGCTGAAGAGGTCGGCTGACGATTCATCATCTTATAGGTTGGCCTGAAGGCTGAAACGTGCCAGGCCATATCCGGATTGGTTGCGGCGATAAAACGGGCAATTTGTCTGATTTCTTCTTCCGAGTCGTTTAATCCTGGAATAATCAGGGTTGTCACTTCAACTAAAACTCCCTGCGTTGTAAAAAAAAGTACATTATCCAGAACCTGTTGAAGCTTGCCACCGCAGGTAGAACTATAAAAATCATCGGAAAACGACTTAATATCGATATTGATGCCGTCCAGGACAGGCGCCAGCATCCGGGAAACCTCCAGGGTCATAAACCCATTTGAAACAAAGATATTTTTCAACCCGTTCTCTCTGGCAATCGTGGAACAATCATAGGCAAATTCAAAAAAAACTGTCGGCTCCGAATAGGTATAGCTGATGGAACGACACCCATGCAGAAGAGCTGTTTTCACAATTTCGGCCGGCTCTTTCTGCTGATGTGGAATTCGATCAATTTCTGGACCGACCTGGGAAAGAGAGTAGTTTTGGCAATGCAGACATTTGAAATTGCAGCCGACGGTGGCAATTGAGTAGGTGAGGGAACCCGGTAGAAAATGAAACAGCGGTTTTTTCTCGACCGGATCGACATGTTCGGCGGAAATTCTTCCATAGGACAGGCTATAGAGAGTCCCTTGCCGATTCTCTCGAACACCGCAGATCCCCCTCCGATTATTTTTAATCACACAGCGGTGCGAACAGAGGCAGCATTGGACTGCATCGTCTTTTTTATTATAAAATAGCGCCTCTTTCATAGAATCTACCCGTCCATTTTCTGCCAATCAGCATTTATCTTCAGATAATAGGGTTTGAAATTGGCCTTATAATCCATGGCCGGCAGATCCTGTATAAAATAACCGAGATAAAGATACTCGATTTTCTTCTGCAGACAAAAATCAATCATGGTCAGAATATTGTATGTGCCCAGGCTGCGATCTGATTCTGCGGTATCAAAATAAAAGTAAACCGCATTCATCCAGTTCTCTCCAATATCTATGATGCCGTTACCAAGCAGACGACCCTTTTTTCGATAATGCAGTTCCAGGGATGTAACAATCTGATTAAGAAAAAAACCGGAATAGTATCCCAGCGCGGTATTGTTTTTTTGAGGATAGCGGGAGCGTAAAAAATGCTCGCAAAGCTCTAGATTTTCTTCGCTCATCTGTACAGAGTTGAAATGCACCGAGATATCGCTATTTCTCTTTGCCACTCGGCGCTGATTTCTGTTCGGTGTAAACTCGGCAGGCTGCAGCCTGATAGGAGTACATTGACTGCAGTCGGCGCAACGCATGGTATATAAGCTGTTACCGTTGCGCCGATAGCCGGCCGATAAGAAGAGCTCCATAATATGGTCGGTGATCGGACCAAAAAGTGCCTGGTAAAATGTGGCGGTATAGGGCAGCTGATACGGGCAGTCCATCGACATATTGATGAAATAGCGGTCAAGTCGATGTTGCAGCTGGGAAAATTCCTGACCGCACTGGCGATCATATAACGACATTTTAAACCCTGAAATCTTAAAAAATTAAACCAATCCCTGGTCAAGCATGGCGTTCACGACCTTGACGAATCCGGCAATATTTGCCCCCGCCATATAATTGCCTTCTACACCATAGGTTTCAGCTGCATCCAGGCAGGTATGATGGATCGACTTCACAATATGTTTTAAACGACTGTCGACCTCATCGCGGGGCCAGGCTAATCGCATGGAATTCTGAGCCATTTCCAGCCCGGAAACGGCAACTCCCCCGGCATTGGCTGCCTTACCCGGGCCATATAAAATTTTATTGCCTATAAATTGATCGATTGCTTCTGGCGTTGACGGCATATTGGCACCTTCGCTGACCAGATAGACCCCGTTTTTCAAGAGATTTGTGGCATCCTCTCCGTTGACCTCATTCTGGGTCGCCGCGGGAAATGCGCAGTCTGCCACATGATTCCAGAGGGGATTGTAAGTAAGGCCGGGATCAATCGGCACGTAGGTGCTGTTTGGATATTTTTCCGTGTATTCGCTGATTCGTGCCCGCCTGATGTTCTTCATCTCCATCACATAGGCCAGCTTTTGAGTATCTATTCCTTCCTCATCATAAATATACCCGGAGGAATCGGAAAGGGTCACTACCTTGCCGCCGAGTTCAATAATCTTTTCGGTGGTAAATTGGGCGACATTTCCAGATCCTGAAACCAGGCAAACCTTGTCTTTGAAGGTTTCACTTCTGGTGGACAACATTTCCGCGGCGAAATAGACAACTCCATATCCGGTGGCTTCCGGACGGATCAAACTACCACCCCAATTCAAGCTTTTGCCTGTGAGAACACCGGTAAATTCATTGCGTATTTTCTTATACATGCCGAACAGATAACCGATTTCCCGGGCTCCGACTCCTATGTCACCTGCCGGAACATCAGTATTGGGACCAATATAGCGAAACAGCTCCGACATAAACGATTGACAGAATCGCATAACTTCGTTGTCTGATTTACCCTTTGGATCGAAATCAGAGCCGCCTTTGCCACCACCCATTGCCAGCGTTGTTAATGAATTTTTAAACACCTGTTCAAAGGCTAAAAATTTAATGATACCAAGATTTACCGATGGGTGAAAACGCAGTCCGCCTTTGTAAGGGCCGATTGCACTGTTCATCTCTACCCGGAAACCTCGATTGACCTGAACTTGTCCGTTATCTGCCATCCAGGGCACCCTGAACATCAAGACCCGCTCCGGCTCCGTAATTCTTTCCAGTACTGCCTGCTGACGGTATTCCGGATTACGGTCCAGCACCGGTTTTACCGACTCCATAACTTCTTCAACAGCCTGATGAAATTCGTATTGTTCAGGATCCCGTGCTTGAATCTTCTTTACAATCTGCTCCATATCATCTCCTTTAAAAGTCCCAATTTATCTTTCTTCAGTCGTACAAGAGCTGTCAATCAAATCTTCTCGATATAAGACGATACCGCTCGATTCCTGTCCCTCGCATTTAATTGTCAACGGGTATTTCAGTTTTAAATGGCGTACCCAGGTTCCGTCATGCTCCACGGGAAAGTCAAGCAGCCAATTCCAATCGATATGATCACTATTGGCATCTCCGCCGTTTTCTTCATCGATGGTGAGATAGGGAATGCCGAGTGAGGTGATGTTCTGAAAGAAATGCGACCCCTGGGAGGGATCGGCTCGGAGCAGGCTGCTTCGGACTTCGACAATAGCCTGAACAGCTGATATATCTGACCACTGAACCGGAATACCCAACCAATGGTCATTGGATCCCCAACGGCCCGGCCCGATCAACAGGTGGTTTCTTCCCTCCGCCTGAATAAGGCGATTTATTTCCCCTATCTCCCGAGCAATCTCACGGGTTGCCGCCGGGTCAAAGGAGCCGGGTTTGACGAAAATAATATCCATGATATTGGATATCCTGCCATGACCGAGGCTCTGGGAAGAATAGCAGATGGACTGACGTATCTCATGGTCGCAGATGCCGACATCGGCCCGCTCGCCTCCGGTTACCATCGGCCTGATCTGCAGCAGATAAAAGGTGCTCTCGGCCAGGCTCTCACCTAGGTGAACAGCAAACTCTATTTCCACCTCGCTGCCCATGCCCGTGCGCCCGATGGCAAGCAACTCGGAAAGGATTTCTCCCAGCGGATATGCCGAATATTTAAGAATCTGAGCAAAGGTCAGGACCTTGACTCCGGCCATATCAACGTCTCTAATTCGATGTTCGTCGGGAATATAGGTAGATGCCAGTAAGCTGACCGGCAAATCTGTCGCCGCATCCTGGACTTCATAACGGACAAGGTTGGCATTGTACCGATTCAAACAGTCGGAGCCGTTCATATCAAGAGCGTACAGTTGCCGCTGGCAGTTCGTCAGGATATCTTCAACTGTAGAGAATTGTATGAGTTTCTGGGGATGAGCTGGAGAAAACCTGAGATTTCGCTCTCCTTCGACCACCGTTTTTCCGATTCCAAGGGCGATATGGGCAATACCTTCCACAGGCAGCATATCCTGAACCGGATAATAATTATGGGACTGGGCTACTCCTGAAAGTGCGGGGTACCACTTGGAATTGTAATCTGCACCAACCATTTCCTGGATAATCACCGCCATCGAATCTTCTCGAGAGCCTGAACCTACTCCTCGGGAAAAAGCCTGCGGACTTTCAAACCAGGTGGAAGCGTAAACCATCTTTACCGCACATTCAAGCTGGGAAAGCCGTTCACCGAAATCGGCATGATTATTGGTCAGGAAATAGGTGGAATAGAGCCCGGCATAGGGTCTGAACTGTCCATCTTCAAGCAGGCTTGAGGATCGTACCGAAAGCGGAAAAGTGCATTGCTGCAGAAATGCCTCCAATTCCTGCCTGAGCCAGGAAGGCAGACGCGCGTCAATGAACAGGTCGGCGATATGTTCGTCATCCAGGTTTGATGATAGCACCAGGTGGTTTTGATGGATAAAATCGTCAAAACCGTCTGCTGCAATTACCGCTGTTTTAGGAATCGTTACCGGGTATTTGGCCAAAACCGATTCCCGTAAATCGGGAAGTCGAAGATATGGCCAGATGAATGCTAAGCCACGGGCTTTGCCGCCGATCGGCCCATCACCTATTTTAACGAACTGGGTGATATCAGGCTCGTAGTTATCCCGATCAAAACCGGTGATGATTCCCTGCTGCCGTAATTTGCGTAAGTCCCTTACCTTATCGATGATATTTTCCCGCATTTCGCCGAGATTATTGATATCACCAATGAAATCACGGTGCAGCCGACGGGCAAGTCCGACTTCTGAGCGGGCCATCATCCAGTTTGAAAAATGATTGCGCAGGGCATGATATTGCAGAGATGCATCGGGAACGCGTCTTAACTCCCTCTCAAACTCGACTATGTTTGAGGCGCTGCCGATCGGGCTGCCATCCGGCATTCTGAAAATGAAATCGCCAAATCCCAGATAGGTGAGAAAGAAGTGGTGCAGCTCACTATGGATGTCAGGTGATTGTTTGGCGATGAACACTGCCGGTATCTCTTCTGCTCTTCTCCGATTCTCCTCCTCCGATGACAGCATCAGCAGCGGCAGATCATGAACCTCTTTTCTGATGTCTGCCAGAAACCGGACACCCGCCTGGGCATGAATAATACCTTTTCTCGGAAACCTTGCATCCGAAATAACGGCAAAAATAAACGGTTTATAGGTTTCATACAATTGCAGGGCCTCTTCGTAACTGTGCGCCATGAGGATCTTTGGTCTGGCCCGCATGCGCAATAAGCGATGACGCTCGTTAATACTTTCGTCAAGTACTGCCTGGGTCTGCCTCACCACTTCACGATAGATCGCCGGTAAGAAAAGTGAACGATATTCAGGTGAATCTTCCACATAGATAATAACTCTGACCATGGCCCTGGCAGTATCATTTTCAACGTTGGCATGATCCTCAACGTTTTTGATAATCGCCATCAGCAGATCGTCCTCGCAACACCAGAGAAAGATGTCATCAATCGAGGTTCTATCTGCTTCGGGAGGCAACGGATAGAGACTTCTCAGATTATGCGTAAGCAGGATAACCGGCAAATCATGTCTTACTTGCTTTATCTGTCTTCCCAAGGCAAAAGCATCCATGCCGACCAGATACGGCATAGTGATAACCAGGTCGTAGTGCTTTGCAGCCAAAGAATTAAGGGCTTTTTCTCCGGTCGAAACACGGGTGACTTTCGGTGCTTTGCTCAGATTCAGGCCGTGGTATTCGTGGATAAGCTTGGTGGTTATGCTCCCGTCTTCTTCCATAATGAAGGCGTCGTAAAGACTGGACACGAGAAGGATTTCCTGAACCTTGAACGGCATCAGTTCATGGAAAACTTTAAAATGGGGATCAAAGGAGGTTGGAAAGATTGTGGGATCTGCTGTCATTGGTTGTCACATCATGAATGATTGTTTTCCTGGTACCGGCAAGCTTACGAGCATGCTGATTTCTTACCATTGGCTAACCAGAGATAAACAGCGTTAACAAACCATTTCCTCGTTCCAACAGTATATCTGTTGTAAGAAAAAATAAATCACAATCATCCAATTAATCACGATTTTTTCATTTTTCTTCAAACTTGACACAGAAGATCTTTGGCTTGGATTCAAAATCACCGAAATCAGGTAAATACCTATAGTCTAGATAAAGAGTGGCACCAGGTAAATGGTTGATTGTTGTTGTTTTGACCTCTATTGAATGCTACAATGTATTACTCATTCAAACGTATAATCGGGTCATCTATGGAGAAGAGCGAGTTTATCTCAATTAGGAAAAAGCTGGCCAAAACCCAGAAAGAACTTTCAGAACTGCTTGGCGTTTCTTTAAAGGCAGTCAGCAGCTATGAACAGGGTTGGCGCAATATTCCGGCCCACGTGGAACGCCAGCTTTTGTTTTTGCTCTCAAAGAAGAATGTCCACTCGGCCCAAAATTGTTGGGACATCCTGGAGTGCCCAGATCAAGTCAGGCAGCAATGCCCTGCCT
>JAQYVS010000437.1 GCA_030145365.1 Desulfofustis sp.
ATTCCTGCTATCAAAGACAGAATAATCGGTATGATCAATAACCAACGTCGCCTCAGAACCGGTTCTATGATCTGATCTGGTGTAAAAATCTCTTGTGGTTTTTTCATGCTCTCATAAACTCGCTTCGCGATTTTATTTTACGCGACTTCGTCGCTTTTCACATTATCGGAGGATTCCACTGGGGTGGTGGATAATATCCATCGCCCCAACCTTGCAGCGGTAGACTAGCTTTGAGCAATGAACGAACAGCAGCTTCCAAGCATCCCAGCCTCATACCCTCCCGGCGTTTAAAATTAAAAAATTTAAACGAGCTTGTATTGCTTAATCTTATTCAGCATGGACTTGTAGCTGATATTCAGCATAAAAGCCGCTTTTTTCCGATTCCAGTTCGTTTGCTTCAAAGCCTTGTTGATGATGTTCTTTTCGACCCTTGCCATGAATTCCCAGCAGATATCCTTGAGCGGCTTGCTCTCCACATCCTCCAGGCAGTCCGTTACATCGACAATGTCGTCTACGGAGTAAACACTCTCCAGCCAGCTGTGGTTGTGCTGAAAATCCCCGTGTAATTTTCCGACCAGGAACCCGGTTAGGAATTCCTTTTCGCTTTTCACCATCACGGCGCGCTTGACAGCGCCCTCCAGCTCATGGATGTTACCGGGCCAGTGATAATTCTGAAACCTGTCTTTGATCACTGCAGACAATTCGAAATAGCTCTTATCAAAATTCTTGCAAAATTTATAGGTAAAAAAATCCGTAAGCAGGGGAATATCCTCTTTTCGACACCGCAACGGCGGCATGGCAATCTGCAAAGTATTCAACCGGTAGAAAAGGTCCTTCCTGAATCGTTGGTTTGTTACCTCCTTTTCCAGGTCGTTGCTGCTGCCGGCGATCACACGGAAAGTATTGATCCTTCTGAGTTCACTGCTCCCAAGAGGTATCCTTGTTTCATCGGCAATGAGAAGCAACTCCGCCTGCAGGTGGGAGGGCATATCGCCGATCTCGTGGATGTAAAGGGTCCCGGCCTTTGATTGGCCTGTATTCGCTTTTTTCTGCTTACGGCCACCCAGGGTCTGTTTCAAATTGTGAATCAGTTGCAAACTGCTGTTACCTATGGCAAGCGCCGATGCATCGATCTTTATGAATATTCCGTTGTTCTTGGAATGAAAATGAATCGCTCGTGCCAGCAGCTCTTTTCCCACGCCTTTTTCACCCTGAATTAGGATGCTCTCTTTAGACCGTCCCAGTTCCGGAAGCAACTTTTTCATCTTTACCACATCCGGGTTTTTTCCCACGATAAACGGGAGTCGGTTCCCTTGATTTCCTTTTTTACGTTTTGATAAAACAGATTGAACCGAAGCTTCCAAGGTCAGACTGTTCCATGCGGAATCGACGATCAATATATTTCCGAGTCTGTTGGCTGTAAGATACCGGCGAACGGCTTGGTCTTCCGAAATCATTATCACGGGCAGATCACAATCAATGGCCCGGAGAGCATTCATGAACCGGATGCTGCGGTCCTGGGGAAACAAGCCCATAACAATCAACGCCGGGTCGAGCTGAAAGAGGTTGTCAAGGCAGGTTGTCTCCTGCTGAAAGCAAAACGCGAGATCCCCGGATTGCGAAACGATAGACCGTAAATAATCCTTTTGGGTGGAATTCCGCTCGAGAATGATGATTTTTTTCTGCTTTGAAAGTTCCATGGAGCTCGTCATTGTTATTATGCGATAAGTTAATCAACGCAAAAGTCTGCAAATACCGTGCCTGCCAACCAAAAACCTTACTGCCCAGGACTTGATCTGCCGTTCGGGGTCGGAATCCGGATGGTGTCGGTTCCTGGGAAGCCCGTGGGAACGAGAGATCGTGCGCATGGCAACAACTGATCTTTGTAACTGCTTCTTCAGTTAGCCAGTGCCCATCCAGAAATGAGGATTTTTTCGTGAGATCAAGGCGGACGACAGATTTAACCCGGAGTAATAGCGTGCTATTTTGAGGAGTTAAATCATGGCGTCCAACGCCGATATCGTGGAAATAGACCATTTGTGGATGGGCAATCGTTAACCATTCTCAGGCCTACTGCCATCAAAACGAGTCAGCATCGGGTCTATTTTTCAAAGAACAGCAAAATAATGTAAATTGATACCATTAATAGGAAATAAATTTCATTGTTTATATCACGCATTCACCCTGACAGTCAATTTGCATGTGGGATTGTTGATATTAGTGGTCGATATTGTGAAAACCGCTACTTAATTTGTGAAATGATTTTCCCATGTGTGGTGAAAAGATACTAGCCCGGCCGGCATTGTGCCGCATAATCCTCTTGCCCTTTTGTAAATATTGTTCTATGTTTACCCGGTTTTTGATTAGGATTGGATGAATTAGGGGCCAATCGGCCGAATATCCTGAACGGGTACCGATCAAAGGACAATCATGAGTCTCATCCCCAAGCTGCTTCTCATCGATGACAATGAGGAAATACTCATCTCTTTGAAGCGTTTCCTTTCCAAAAAGAATTTCGATGTTATATCAGCATCAAATGGTCTGGATGCATTGAAGCTACTTGAAGTGGCGACCCATGATTTTGATCTTGTAATCACAGACCTTGTCATGCCG
>JAQYVS010000439.1 GCA_030145365.1 Desulfofustis sp.
ATGACCCTGCAGATTCACGACGAACTGGTATTTGAACTGCCAAAGGACTCGGCGGATGAACATGCGACGTGGATTACAAAGGAAATGATCGGGGCGATTAAGTTGGATGTTCCATTGAAAGTGGATGTCTCGATCGGCCCAAACTGGTTGACAGACAAATAAGTCATTTTAGGGTAAGTTCTTTTAGGCAAAAATGTTACAAAACTCTCTCGGGGAACACTTGAAAATCACCGCCGAAAGGGGCAGAGTGTCCACTCTTGCAGGTTGTTGGAGAGGAGACTATGTGATGAGAGACAGAAGAATCTATTTGGGGGCAAGGTCATGAAACTCTACGGGGTATATTCAAATGGCATAGGGTAGGATTAAAGGCGCCCATCACCTTCTTTTGGCCAAACTCAGACCTCCTCTGTGATCAGGAAGGGTTCTCTGTACTTTCTCCTGAGGAATTTATTGGCACGCATGGCACCGGCACCTATGAATCTTTCCGCTTTGGTATCATATGTAGCCTTCGGTCCCATCACAAAAGGCTTGGCTTTCAGATCGACCCCGTTACCGTTTAGCTGAGCAATAATGCTCTCAATCGTATTGGCTGCATCACTGTGATGCTTCATGTTCTCACGAACTTCATCGACGCTTGCCTCGCTGCCGATTCGCCAACTCACATTGGCCTGATGACACATCACACTGCTCAGATGGCCGATCTCGATTTCGCAGTTCAGGGCTTTATTGTTTCCTTGGCGGACGGCATCAATGAAATTCACATCATGTCCCTCACCGCCGGTTCCCTTATACTGTTTGATCATTTTGCCGTCCGGATCGTAACCTTTCCCTCCACCCCGAGAAATCATGATATAACCGTTCTCGCACATAATATGGTTACCGCCCCGACTGCGAAGATAAACCGCTCCACTGTCTCCCCCGCGACCGGCAGGATCAGGCATATTACGAATATCAAGAACCACTTTAATACCTCGGTGCTCCATCAGGCAGATATGCATATTAGGCGTCTGGCCATCATCATCCCACCAGCGGTTCCCTGCGGCCTGAATACTCGTCGGAACATCATCCCACCCAAGAATAAGTCGTAAATCGTCAATATAATGCACACCCCAGTTGCCCATTTCTCCGGTTCCCCAGGGCCATTGCCAGTGCCAGTCATAGTGAAATTCCCTTCGTATGACCGGCAATAGCGGGGCCGGACCGGACCACAGGTTATAGTCAATGTGTGCAGGAACCTCCATAGGTCCGTCAACCTTGCCTATAGGCTGCCGTGCTTCCAATTGACTCGTATGCGCCCACAATACTTTTCCATATTTACCCGCCTGAACATCCTTTGCGCATTCCTGCACAGCTGGACATGAACGATGCTGCGTCCCGGCCTGAACGACCCTATTGTATTTCCGTGCAGCCCTGACCATCTGTCTGCCTTCCCAGATGTTATGGCTGACAGGTTTTTCAACATAAACATGTTTACCCGCCTGACAAGCAGTAATCGTTGCCAGAGAATGCCAGTGGTCGGGAGTGGCTACAACCACCGCATCAATTTCCTTTATCTCCAAAAGCTTGTGGAAATCCTGGTATCTTGCGCCGCTATAACCTTCAATATCCATGTGAGAAAGATCGGGATCGCTTATCGCAACCACTTCGACATTTTCTATCTTCTGGAATCCCGTCAGATGTCCTAATCCTTTTCGGCCGACACCGATCACCCCAATATTGACCCGGTCATTCGCTCCCAGCACACTGCTCGGCATAAGGGAGTAAACCGTACTTGCGGCCAGCGTGCCCTTAACGAAATCCCGTCTCGTAATTGCTTGTTTTTTTATCAATATTCTTTCCGTTTTTCAGTTAGAATTTCTATGCAACTTCTCACATCGGAGAAAATTAAGCTTTATAACAGCACAAAGCCGGATGGCCTCATAACAGAAGTCTCAATTATATTATTATACATTTTTCTGACCGGACAAATGATAATAATTTCAACTATTTATTAACCGCCAACGCATCGAGATTTGGGCCATCGCCAATTGCAACAACCTTGACGAAATTGCCGCCCTTATTGAAGTTGACTTTAATATCATCAGTCTTCCAATCGGACCAGTCTTTCGTTGGCGAAAATTTAACTCGACCTGCCTTTTGACCATTGATCAGCACCTCGCAGGGTCGTGCCCCTCCCGCAGCGGCATATCGGAATGTCAG
>JAQYVS010000031.1 GCA_030145365.1 Desulfofustis sp.
GCGGTATCGAAAGCTCCTGAAAAAAGCGGATAGTGAATGCCCCGGGCCCGATGAAAGCCAGAGAAAAGGGAAGCGGGGCCGGCTCAAACGATCAAAAGCCAGAAATCTGCTGGAACGATTACGCGACTTCAAGCAAGACACCCTGCGCTTCATGGATGTTGAGTGCGTCCCCTTGACCAACAACCAGGGAGAGAACGATCTGCGTATGACCAAAGTGCAGCAGAAGATCTCCGGTTGCTTCCGATCCATGCAGGGAGCAGAGATCTTTTGTCGAGTGCGCACCTACCTATCGACTTGCGGCAAACAGGGTGTGACGGCTACGCAGGCATTGACGTTACTTTTTGAGGGCAAAAGTCCGGACTTCATGAAGAGGGATGAAGCATGATCCGGCTGACTATGGCAGAATGTGCTGAATAGTTACAATTGTTCTTCTCATAATCATGTCTCCCTATATTTGATCAAGTATATTTTTTGCTATTGAAACTGCCTTTCCCCTGGGGTTTCCCCCTCCTTTTTCATCGATATTGATGTGTACGATCAAATTCTCTTTCGTGATAAACGAAAGTTGCTTACGCTTCTCGGACCACACGGCCTCTGTACCTATACCATCGACTTTATCTGCATCTGAATACGATGCCAGGACACGTTGAAAATCCTCTGGACTTTTCGCCCGGGCGTAGATGACTTGCAGCTTATTCCCATCAGGCGCCAGCCCGTATTTTTTCCTTGCTGCATCTTTCTTTGATTCAGCACCCCATACATAGGTACATGCTGGGTAGGTCATCTTTTTACACTTTGAATATTTGAGCTTGTCTCCAGGCCCGAATGTAAATTCGGAGCGTAAATAGTCTTCGGAGATAATATTTGAATAGTCAGCAGACAATACGGGTAGAGAAACGAACATCAAGAGCAGAAAACCCTGCCAGATAAAGGCTGGTTTATGATGAAGGTTGCTCATTTGCAAACCACCTCATAAGTGATTGGAAATTCTTTTCCCGTGGGATCACCTTCTTTCCACAATTTATCAGTACCAGTTACTCCATTTGATGTTTTCGTCCATGTTTGATTACTTTTCTTACCCGGCATTGTCATTGGAGCAGAATAGCTTTCACCCTTCACGGTAATCTCTAAACTCATCCCATCAATCGACATAGGCATATGACCTTCTTTCTTGTCCATTTTCACTCTACTACCCGCAACTATGACCCCATCTCCATCGGAATCCTTGATTGCAGTTCCATTATCAGAGTTGAAGAAAAAGGCATCATCGCTGTCGAAGCGCCCACACTTCACCACAGTTTCAAACTTCGTCTCACCCAGGGTAGCCTTGAATGTACCATCCGTTATAACGCTGTTATTTGATTCACCACATGCAGTCAATAATATGACTGGAAGCAAATACACTAATTTTCTCATTCTGGTTCTCCTGTTACTAAATAAGTATTCAGAGTGAAAGTATTCCACATCAGGTGCAAGAGCCTTTCATCAAGGTCGTGTTGGTGCAGGCAATCGTGGGAGCATGCTGCTACCGCATTGCCCGATGCGCACATTTTCCATCTCATGAACAGCTTTTACCCAAGCATTCACTCCAACCCCCCTGGCAATGCTAAGAAACTTGCTATTACGCCTTTTTTCCATACAGCAGCTCCGTGCCTTCGGATCCTTCTGCCGGCATATTAGATAATCTTCGCCAACAAGAGAAAATATAAGTGCCGTAAGAATCCCCAGTGCAATTGCTCCAATAATCATGTACTCAAGGGACACCCCTCCCCTTCCCTCTGAGTCGATGCCGAGGCTCTCCCCTGTTCGAGGATCTATTCGCCACCATGCTAATTTATATTCTGGACCTAGAGCATGTGCAACAGGAACCACCAACGTATAGCCTCGTTCGAGATCATCTCGCATGCGTGCACCAACATCCTGGGGCCAGCCGTGTTCCACAATCTGGTCTGGTTCCCTGATAATGGTATAGGAACTATTTTCCAGAGCGCCTCGATGGAGTGCATGCTGCACCGGCTCTCCTGTCAGGTTTGCCAGCGCAACGCCTTCAACAATAGTCTCCCAGATGCCTTGAGCCAGTATGTGCTGTGGTAAAGAAGTAAATACCCCCTTTTCCATTTTCATAGCGCGTCGCGGATTGGTAACTATATCGACAATGCCCCGGAGTGAATCGTCATCACTCAGTCTATACTGAACCACGATGACCCCGGGAGCAGACCGAAAAACCGTTGACCCGACATCCAGGGGGAAGCGCTGGGTAGCTGCTGTTAGGCCCAGTTGGGGTAGCGTCCAGCCTCTTGAGTCGAGGATAGCTGACTTTTTCCTTAACGATTTTCGTTCACCATGGCCCGCTATCAGATACGCTGCCAGATCATGGCTGTACTGCATCGATTTCAGGAACTGTTCATCCAGGAATGTACTGGAGTACTCCCCTCCTGTAACGAGAATATTCGTTGCCGATACCACGCTTCTGGGGTCAACTGTGGAGCCCGATGCAAATAGATCACTCTTTTCTCGTGCAGTTGGCCCTAACCTGTCCAACAGCATTCTGCGGATAGTGCGCTCACGTTCGCCAGGCTCGATAAGCGTATATTCAAGCCATACTGCAGTCAGCGTTTGCAGGTCAACGTCGGATTCACGATCTGGACCGTTGCCGAGCGATCCTATAGCTCCAACAGCTTTTTCAGTCCTTCCTCCAACGGTTTGAAACAGTGGTGCAGCACCGAAAGCATCCTTGCTCATATCATCAAGGGAAAATGCATTGCCATCCAGGTCGAACGCTTTACCGCCAGGGGCGGGTCTCCCGTTCAGAGACGGTATGAAGAAACGGCTCTTCGCGAGGATCTCATCCCAGCCGGATAGAAGCAGGTCGGGAGTAAGCCCGGAAGGTAGCGTGGAGAAGCTCAAACTTTTATTGGCAAGATTTGCCGTCGGCCGCTCCCACGGTTCCATGATTTCATGAACCAGCAGCCTGGATCCTAACTTCTGCTCGATAAACGCCTGGAGTCGGAATCGGTGCTGCAAATCTTCCGCAATGTTCGACCCGATTACTTCAGTGAACTGCAGCTTGTTGAACTCCCCGGGTGTATTAGTAAAGACAGGATGAACCGAAATCCAGGGTTGTGATGGTCCGGCTCGGTATTCGACCCAGAAGTAGTCCCTGGCTTCCTCCAGGATACCTTCTGCTACAGATGAATCTCCCAGCGAAATCCCTTCTTTTCCGAGCGCAGAAATGATTGAATTCAAGGTATCGCCAATCATTTCCGGGCTTGCAAGTTTCCATGTCTGGTCACCGAAGTCTGTCGCAGCCGTAGCCTCTACCTCAGGCGATAATGTCGCTATCGGCTGAACATAAGGATTAATCTCTGGCATCAGTTTCTGAACCTGGGCGGGAGAGAGATTTGTCCGCAGAATTCTCGCCTCTTCTCCATTGTTCTTGAGCAGGGTAGCCAGCAACAGCGCCTGGTCAAGTGAGTTTCCTGCGCGGCTCAGCAGGGTGCCCTGTGCTCCACGCAACAGGCCAGGATATTGCTCGAAATGGATAGCATCCCTGACGAAAGAAATGATTTCTCCTACATCGTAAGCATGCCTGTCGATGAGGGCATCAAGATCGAAGTCAGCGCGGTTAATACTTGAATACAGCTTTTCCATTACTGCGTTGAAACTTTCAGCTCTGGCAACCGGCTCATTATCCCGCACCGGCTTTGCTTTCACCACAGCAAAGGCGGGTACGATCCCAGCCCAGGAGAGGGTGAAGGCGACGATATAAACAACAATTTTACGCAATAAGAACCTGTAACGGGCACTAATACTCAATAATCTGCTCCATTTCCCCGATGACCTCAATTTTGTCAAAGCTCTTAGGTGATGAACCAGCCACTTTAACCCGATAATAACCGGCATCAAGTTGCAACGGCTCACCACCAACAACGCCTTCAGCAACCAGTTCACCCGTCATATCATAAACCAGGAAAGGCGTACGTAAGGCATTACTCACGGACAGGTTTAATGATGACTCATCACTGGCATCAAAGTACCTGCCGCCACCCTGCTCCGCCCAGCCTTCAAACTGGCGCTTGAGATCAGCATCATCAATCGCGAATCCGACTATATTGAGACGGACATCAAAGCCCTTGTCAACCAGCTTTTTGAGTACGTCAGCAGGTTTGCCCTCACAGGTTTCTTCTCCGTCTGTGACAAGAATGACAATCTTGTTACCTTTCGCTTTTTTTAGATCAGCCTCCACCTTTGCCAGAGAATCAGCAATCGGAGTTCTTGCCAGGTTCTTTGCATTGATCTTGCTGATTGTTTTCTCGGCAGAGGCCGGGTTGAGTGGCTTCAGCTTGATCTCGAGATCAGTCTGGCAGGAATTCGGGGTCTTGTGACCGAATACGCGCAGCGCCACCGGCGTACCTGCCGGGATAACTTCTGTTACTGCTGTAGTGAGCACTTCTTTAGCGATGTTGATACGACGCTTGCCATCCAGTCTTTTCAGCATGCTTCCGGAGGCATCAAGTATCAGTTCCACAGCGCCATGCCGGGTATTTTTTTCCTTGCTGACGACACTTAGCGTGCCGGGCCCGGGTGCGTCTTCGAAAGTCAGCGAAGCTTCCAGTGTATAAGAAGCAGGCTGGCGCAGCATTGTTTTTGCACGATCAAAAGCTATGCCCATTTGGCTGTTCGTCAACGGGTTATCGTAAAACCCGTCGTTCACATTCGCCCAGTACTGCATCAGGTCTTCCGCTACTCCGTGCGATGAACCTACCCTGATAGCAAATATCCGTGGGCGAACTTTACTGAACAGCGGCCAGAGGGCTTCATCATTGCGTCCCGTCTCGGCATCTGTAATCAACACAATAGCCTTGGTGCCCGGTCGACCGGCTAACGCCTCCGTCACGCGAATGAGTGCCGTCTCGGCATCGCTGCTATTGTCACCACGCTTATAATCATTCAAGGCAGACTGCAGGATATAAGGCTCGCCACTCCAGTCTTTGAGCAAAAAGTCTCCACCCAGCACCATCATATTCGCGACATCGATTCCCGGACTGACGCCACTGACATAGCTGCTGATCGCATTGTAAATCATCGGGCTATAGCCGGAGACGCTACCGCTATTGTCCCAGACAAAGGCTACGGAACGTGGAGGTTCTTCTACTTTTATAAAATATTTTCCACCAGGCTCAACAGTGGCTTTGTAACTATGGCTATTGAATTCTCCACGGCTTCGTCGCACCGGGACAGCACTGCCATTATCGTCTTCGATGGTCAAAATGGTGCGAACGGTAGGATCGCCACCCAGTTCTAACATCAGCGTGTTCCGGGCATCGGGGATAGTGACGCTGTACCAGTCTGATTCACGCGCCAGTGCCACTTTACCTTTTGTCAGTTGACCGTATTCAAAAGTACTGGCTGTCGCCCTGCTATTGTTAGCAGAAAATAATTCTGCTTCTGTAGACAGATCAATCCCGGCAAGATGTTCGTAGATGCCATCACGTGACCCACTGCCCCATTCACCAATAATTGATCGGTATTGTTCATCTGCAGCCTGTTCAAATATACGTAAGGTATCAGGGAATATCAGCGAAGTGCGCTTACTTTTTCCTTCTGCGGAGAATCTTACATAACGGGCCCAAGCAGGCTTATCGAAGGAAAGTTCCAATGATTGATTTGCTTTAACATCCCAGTCCGTTAAATATGCCCAGGGACCCACCGGGCTATTCACCGAAGTGAACACTTTTACTCGATTAATTTGCTGTTCCGGCTTTGCCTTTTTCGATGCCACCCACTCCATGCGGGTAATTCTGGCAGCGCGCTCGTCCTGGAATCCAATTACCCATTCAACCTGCTGCCCGGCCTTGAGGTCTACCGATTTGCTATCGGCCTTTTCTGTCAGAATGACCGAATCCCTGTCTCGGGATGCCCTGGGTCTGGCCCACACGACATGGCCACCGAGCTCTGGCCTGGTAATATTGAATCCTTCTCCATTGGATATATCCTGTCCCGGACTGGCGATAACTTTCCATTCACCGAGCACCAACTGGCCTGAAGTTTCTTCATCCTGTGAAGATAACAGGAGCAATCTGGCGAACCTGGCTGATACAGGGTTTTCCAGAGTAAAGGACTGATCGATCAGCAGCGGCTGCAACCTACCCTTCAAAACGGTTTGATATGCTTTACCGTCTAGTGACAACTGCAGTTCGAATGTGGAGAGTGAATTTATGACAGAACGCCGCCCCATTGGATTCAGTATGATTCCAGCCACCTCCACAGGGTGATCACCTGCCAGTTCAACTGTAACAGGGACTTCAGCCAGTTTGCGGACACCGCGAAGAGCAAGGCCTTCGCCCAGTGTAGATTGATTATCAAACAGCTGATGAAAATAATGTCCCAGGTCGGGTACATCACCTTCCTTCGTTTCATTGTCAAAGGGTATTCTTTTCCCACCCAACTCCTTCCAGGCAACATTCACACCACCCAGGATTTCATCAGGAACAGGCCAGTCCCAGACTGACCCGATAGCATCACTCTCGGCGTCAACGTCGATATCCTTATAAGACTCAACCTGAGAACCCTTGTCATCATAGGCCCGCACACTGACACGCACCGAATGATCAGCCCAGGCATCCCCTGGTATATGTATCGTGAACGGGACGGTCACTGTACTCGCTGCCGGGATTAGCAACGATTGTTTTTCAGACCTGATCCGCCAGCGATAATCACTGCTTGCATACTCAAGTTTTACGTTAAATTCAGCATCTGTCTGATTGGATAGTGACAGATTACCCGCCAGCGTTTGACCGTATCTCAGGTAGGCCGCAACTTTGTCAAACTCTGATTCAATATTGAGAGAGACAGGCAGTTCTGCCTGTTCAACCGGGTAAACAGTAACACCCGGTGGTTCACATCCTTTGGCACAGGCGAAACGTGCCAGCCTTTCGAGTTTAATTGTGTACTCAGCGTCACTTGGTGTCCGTGATTCAAGATAGAGACTGTAATCACCGGGGGGGAACAGACCCTCATAGATAACTGGTTTGCCGATATCAGTAACTTTGCGCAGGGCACTTACATTATCACCTGACATCTTGGCGATAATCTGGCCACCTGCCGGCGGAGTCACCGTCAAGCGGATATGTTCATCGTTTGTCAGCAGGAACCGGTAGTAGTCATCCGCAGACTTGTTCTCCAGCAAGCCGAGTCTTGTCTGGCCGAACCGGATG
Source organism: Desulfofustis sp. (assembly GCA_030145365.1). Taxonomy (GTDB): domain Bacteria; phylum Desulfobacterota; class Desulfobulbia; order Desulfobulbales; family Desulfocapsaceae; genus JABDQA01. The sequence continues at coordinate 7,218 of JAQYVS010000031.1, forward strand.
GTTTGAGCCCTGCTTGGATCGTCATTGGGCTCTCGTTCAAAATCGGGGTTTGGCGGACCTATAGGTAATATCCTAAGTACATAAGACCCATCCGTTCCCTTCACTGCCACATGATGCGAGCCCGGCAGAAGAAACAGATTTGACAGACGTGCACGTCGCAAACCTGCGGCCACATCAAGCTGAGAGATCGTACTGCCTTTCGCATCGAGCAGCGAGATGCGCGAGACCCCGTCACCCACCGTCTGAATTCGCCATAACTGTGGTTCACCCAAGACGGTAAAGTGATAGATATCCGTATCCTTGCCGTCGAACTTGCCCTTTACTATCCTTTTCGCATTCATGCCGGAAGAAAACATGAATTTGTCGTTCGGCTCGGCTTCCCTGATAGACTTATATGGCTCGCCCTGCTCCATGCTGAGGGTGTACTCCGCATCTTTCTTGCTGCGCGCAATGGATAACCCGTAATCACCCGTGTTTAATGAAAGATCAGCCAATTCAATGACAGAGTTCGCTGTGCGGCACTGCATTACTTCATTATTCTCGTCGTACAGACAGAGCTCATACTTTATGCCCTGAGTACCATCCAGCCGGATCAGCTGAGTGTTGCGTGCATCCTCTTCGGAAAGATTAAAGCGGAAATAGTCGTAATCATTATCTTTGCCCGCACTGCCACGGACAGGCTTTGATAAATCTACCCGGTTTGCCAGCCTCCACTGGTCATTCGGCTCCGCTTCATCACCTTCAACACGCTGCCCCATGGCTCGGATGGCAAGTGTACGAATAACACTCGCATCCTTGCCTTCAAGCTCCAGCGGGTAGTTTCCTTTCTCCAGACCAAGGTCCGGGAGAGAAAACTTGCCGGACTGATCAGTAGTCGCCTGTGTCAGTTTCTTTCCGCTGGCATCGTTCAGAGTGACCGAAAACTTGCGTCCAATCGCTGTTCGCCCTGAAAGTTCCCAGCGCTGCTGGCTGGCCTTTTCAGAAACCTCAAGCCTGGCCCAGGTTTTCGGGTCCTCAGCATAGATACTGTAATGATCTGCGGTACGCAGCATTAGCGGTTTGTCCTGCGTGTTTTCAGTCAGTGACCGGGCATTTAACTTCTTGCCCTTTGTGACATTGAGTCGATACTGTACCTGTGGGGGTACTTCAGCATCTGCAGTCTCATCATCAGCGTCCTCTGCTGTTTTACTCGCTGTAGACAGATCAAGGCTGCCTGACACAAGCACTCCCTTCGACTGTTTCTTTCCTCCAGCACGGGCTATGCCGATGAGATAATCACCAGGCTCAAAAATCAGATCATTTACCAGCACCGGACGAGAACCGTCACGGCTGCCAAACTTGTAGATTGTTTCAGTACTGACAACTTCATTGCCATCGTCAGTAAAAGTGAGGAGAAAAAATTCTACTTTGGTCAGTGCACCTGCAACACCCGTGAGTTCAAAACTCCAGGAGTACTGTGCATCGACATCAGAGACTGACCACATGAAGCCATCCTGGTCTCCGGCTTCCATTGAGCCCATGATGCTGGCTGGACCCGAAAAGGTGTTGGCTTGTGTGGGGGTGTTATTGGGTTCAGATTCATAAAGAACCTGGGCAAATACGTAATTATTTATTAATAATTGGATGCAAACAAAAATTAATTTTATTACTTTCTTCATAAACTAATGAATCTATATTTTTTATTCAATTTGCATCTTATTTTTTTATTTACAATGAACTTCAAAAACAGCAGGGAAACTTGCAAAATCATCTTCCTGCTTCTCTAGCTCTCCGGAACCAACAATACCTTTGGTTGATTTTTCCCAGGATTTTAAGTCTACATTCATATACTCGACACCATTCCCGATTATTTCTAAACCAAATTTTTGTTTTTTTATGCCGTCAGGCATACGTGCATTGTACATCCAGCCCCTGATTACCACACCATCGCCATTAATATCTTTCAGTCCCATAGCAGACAATCCACCTTCAGGTGCATCTGACATAAATTCAAAGTACTTCTGATCAGGCAATCCAAAACACTTCACCTCTGACTGATACGGTTTATCAGCCATTGTTACCATAACGGTGCTGTTGTCAGCCCTCATGCTATGTATGGCAAAACCACCAAAGTGTGTATTATTTTTTTCATACTATTCTTCTCCCTGAGAGTAGTCTTAATTGAAAGGCACGTCTTATCACTTGCACACTATAAGTTCTTTGTTTGAGCGTAAATTAATTCATATCGTCTGATCGCCTTAATTGCCACAATCAGATACTTCGGCATTCGTTTTGAGTTATAGATAGGTAATACCTTCTTGTTGGATTCAAACAGACCATATACTGCTGCCTGGGCCCAGCGCACAGAGTATTCTACGGTAAAGACAGTCTATCCAAATATTCCCAATGGCTATGACTGTTCTGATGATGGTGTGGTGTGACCTATTACTGATGGTGACCCTCAAATAATTACAAGAACTCCCATTTACATTGAAGCAAACTGCCACAAGGAGGATGAGGGTAATTGTGGTGTAGTTATCCACTTTCGAACCATGAGGAATATTGAATTCCAGAAGGTAATACCAAAATCCAAGCTGATTTCAGACAGGTCAGAAGTTCCTGCATACCTGGCTGATTTAGGTATTGATATTGTTGACCCCAAGGGACTGATGAACTACAGGGATAGGAATTTGCTTTCAGTAGAAGCAGCGCCTTGCGCCATCAGCACGCCCATCAATCCGGCAATTCCTTGTTTGACAACACCGCATTGAAGCGTCATGACCATCGCTCCCTCCTCTTTTCAGCAATCCACATCTGAGGTGTCAAGAATCGCACAGGATGTGGGCAGGATCAAGTCTAATCAAAGTTTTCAGGCAATGGAGGTTTTGCCTAGAGATGGAAAATCACTCAAGCAATGTCAGGAACCGGGTGGTAGGTCAGTGGGATTTGGCTGTTTTCCGGCCAGTCGACATCTGCTGGTGGCGCACGCAACGGTGGCCGCGGATCCCACGCCTTGATATGGCGCAGGATCTTCTCAATCACAGGCTCCTCTTAGATGACCGCCAATAACCGCATCTCTCCACCACCGTGCGGGCAGATGAGCGGATCCACCTCAGAGACTTTCCTGATCAGGGCTTGCCAGGGCACTGAGGGAGCAGGACAAGGCACTAATGGCCGAGGCCATGTGTGCACGCATCAAGTCATTGTCGAGTCGGTTCTGAAGCTCCTTGTGAAGTTTCATCAACCCCA
>JAQYVS010000239.1 GCA_030145365.1 Desulfofustis sp.
TTTTGGCATTTTTTAAGTAGAACTCTTTATTGGACGTGTGAAATGACGCTTGGGTGAAATTGGTGGCAAAAGTAACCAATGGATAACGGGAATCGAGTCCGTACTTTTTCAGGAAAGCAGACTTTGTTAAAAGGGTTGAATCTAATGGCTTTGTATAAAAATCAAAGCGTGGAACGCCCGCCACGACTATCTTTTTATCAGCCAGAGTCGGATTCTCCCGCAGGATATCAGCCATTGGCTGGTTCCAGACAAAATGAAGATCCACTGCGCTCAAATCGCAATCCCCTCCCCCCATATGGTTCCTCATTCCATCCAATGTCGGCATGCCTTCTGTAGGCATAATAGCAACACGTATATTTTGCCCTTGAAGAAACTTGGCAAACTCTTGTTTTTTAGGAGGTATAAGATGATTCATTATAACCAGATCAGGCTTTATGGTCGAAATATGGTTTTTCTCCTGATTGTTTCTTACATAATGAACCACGTGTCCGAGTTGCTCAAGCAGCTGCCCAGCATAAACATGGCCAGCTAAGTCCCTCCATTTGTGATCAACCGCTATAAGAATTTTAGCCATTTCAACAATCCTATCAGTGGGCTGCACTGAGTAAATTACCTTCAACAAGTGATGGGGCTTTGTTTTGAGATGTTTGTGTCAACAGCGCCCAACTGCCGCCTGATCTTTACCGAAAACTGAAGTTTTTCTACAGGATGGCGCAACGTCTGTCAAGCCATTAACACCCAAGAAAAACGGCATAGAGTACGCTCAATCATCAAATCCAAGGGATTGCCACTCAACAAAGCACGGGATCTTAATTGTCTTCAGTCGCAGGACTTGATTCCTTCAACATTTCACCCCAGCGATGCTGAAAGGCATGGTAAAGGGTCGAGTCTTCGGCAATGATCAACAACTCGTGGTTGACGTTAAGCGACCGTATCGAGAGGTTCATGCTCCCGAAAACCAATAGCTGGCGTTCCAGGGCATCAATCAAGATAAATTTATTATGCATCGGTAACCCTTCCGGGTGAACATATCGGTTGAAAATGACCCCTTTTCTGAGCATCTCCTCTTCAACCCACGAAGGAACGCGACGCTCCGTATCGTGAGTCAAAATCTCAACATGGACACCTTGCCGGACCAGATCAATCAAGCGCTTGCAAATATCCGGGTCACTCAGATGAGAAACAGCCATTCGCAGCCTGCTGTCAGCATCAAGTCCCGAAAGTAAGTTATAGAAAAGAGTCCTTCGCAATCTCGGGAAAAAAAGTGCCTGGATTTTTCCCGAAGAGATGACCCTGTTGTTCTGGGGCAGGAAACGCTCCCAGGGGCCATGGGTTGAGCAAAACAAGCGTTGCGCATGCGCATAAAGACCACGAACAAGGGCTTGGTCTAAAAACTCCACAAGAACGTTATGCCCACGGTCCTGGTCACCAATTTCACTAATGATCTCCGGATCTTCAGGGAGGTTCCCGGAAGGGTTGAAAGTTCCCACCAGAACACGAGGCACGGGATGGCTGAAATAATAGAGCTTTTCATGAAGTCGGCTACTTTTGAACCGTTTGTCGATTCGACTATGGCTGATTACGCGCAGGTTTTCCCCCAACGCACCCTCAGCCGCTAAAAGCTCTATTACCCGGCTGTTAGCAGTCTCAGTTCGCGGACTGCCTTCCATAACAACCCGCACCTTGACGCCCCGCTGACTGGCCTTCAGAAGTGCCTGGGCCAAGCCCTCATCTCTGAAGTAGTAAGTAATCCACAGGATCTCTCCTCCGGAGGGAACACCGTTAATTCTCGCTTCAAGGAGATCCCGCAAACAACGTTGGGGACGATCTGGACCTCCCCAGAAAGCCTGAAATGGCACCTCTGAGGATTGATCATGTAAATGTTCTGGGGAAATGGACAAAATACACATATCCTGCAGTATGAAAAATCGTACTGAATAAAGGCAGATTAATTGAAAGTTAGATAGTACTCTAAATCGAAAATGATTAGTTATTCAAACAAATTTTTTAGTTTTATCTTCTACAGTACAATTTCCAGCGCAGGCGTTGTTCTTTCCCAAAGCCAGTGGAAATGTTATTATGAAAAGATATTTATCAAGCAACAATTTAGGCTTCGAAAGTGTGAAGCCAGAGAAAGCAGAGAAACCACGATGCACCTGATGATCAAA
>JAQYVS010000283.1 GCA_030145365.1 Desulfofustis sp.
TTCTTTGGCAAAGCTATCGGTATTTTCCTCAGTTCCTGGCTGATCTTAACGCTGAGATTAAGCGTACTCCCCGAAGGTGTAAATCTCTCACAAATTCTAGGAATCGCCTTTTTGGCTGGTATCGGATTTACCATGTCCATATTCATCGGCACTCTGGCTTTTGCACAGCAACCGGAACTTCTCCACCAAGCCAAGATAGGTATCGTCTTTGGCTCACTTGTGTCAGGTATTACAGGATATATCTGGCTCTACAAGAATACCGGGAAATAGTATTTTCATTATCCTTCCCCTCATCGACACACCGCTATTGATTTATTTTTATCCGCTATATCTTATTGATATTACGACTATTGCAAAACCAAATAACCGTATATCAAGCAATTAGCAGGCGCGCTTTTTTATGCACAAATGCTCTTGATCATGGTATTTTATTGCTACTTCTTTAGACGTGTATTCCTTCCTCAGCATTATCTCAATCAGGGAGTCAGCTAACATGAGTAGATGGATACAAGGTGTTCTTATCGTTTCTGTGCTTATTCTTTTCGGTTGCGGACCGGCAACCATGAATAAAATGGGAAAAAATGACGGTACCAAGATGAGTGCGGAAGAGATCTTCAACCTGGTATCCGGAAATTCGCTGATCTTAACCGCCTATGATTTCAGTGGAACCGTCTATTTTACTGAAAACGGCACCATGGCCGGAATAGACAATCAGAATCAGAAAGACACCGGCTCCTGGGATATCACGGACCAGGATCAACTCTGTCTGAAATTCAGGCTCTGGTATTACGGAGATATCAAATGTTACTCCCTGAGTAAACGTGAAGAAAGTGAGCGGATATCCTTTTTCACCACCAATGGTGCTGCCTACTACACTGCAATGATGGTAATGGATGACCCTTCAGGTCTGGCAAAACAGATCGCTTCCGTTTCTGGACCTAAGTCAGTGCGAAAGAAATATGCAAAACAAAATACAAGTGATCCCCAATCATCATCACCTTCAGAATCGAGGGTTGAAACAAGTTCAGCTGCACCTAAGCAGTATCAGAACGTCTCACCTGGGCCCGATGATTCTACTCAGACAGTCCAGAGGCTTGCCGCAAATTGTCCCGGCTGTAATTTTGCAGGAGTCAATCTTAAAGAAGCTGCACTGATTAAAGCAAATCTTCAGGAAGCCAACCTGTCAGGGGCGGATCTGCGTTATGCCAATCTCAGAAGAGCAAATCTCAGTAAAGCCAATCTCAGTGGCGCCCGATTAAACTACGCCAACCTCCCGGGAGCTGACCTGACCAATGCCAACCTTAAAAATGCCGATCTTACCGGTGCCAATCTACTTCTTACCAATCTTACCGGAGCCGATTTAACCGGTGCTATCCTCAACAACGCCAATCTCGAAAAAACCATAGGAATAGAAAACCAACCATGAGTGCAGGATTCGTTCATCTCCACGTCCACACACAGCATAGTCTGCTGGATGGAGCAATTCAGGTTCCCCGATTATTAAATAAATGTGCCGAGTACAACATGGATGCGGTGGCCATAACCGACCACGGTGCCATGTACGGTGCACTTGAATTTTATGACAAGGCAAAAAAGGCAGGGATCAAACCGATAGTTGGCTGCGAGTTCTATATCGCACCGACCAGTCGGACCGAGAAAATTTCGGGAGAAGCCGGTCCGGCCTTTCATTTGATCCTGCTTGCCATGAATTATCAGGGATATCGCAACCTGATGAAGCTCTCCAGTATCGCCCAAATGGAAGGGTTTTATTACAAACCCAGAATCGACAAGGAGGTCCTGGAACAATACAATGACAATCTGTTGGCGCTCAGTGCCTGTCTGCATGGTGAAGTACCATGGCTAATCTCCCATGATCGCTATGAAGCGGCCAGAGAAAAAGCACAGGATATGAAACGTATTTTCGGTGATCGCTACTATTTTGAGCTTCAGGAAAACGGTATTTCAGAACAGAAAATCGTTAATGAAGGACTGATACAATTAAGCCAAGAACTCGATATCAAGCTTCTGGCTACCAACGACTGCCATTACCTTAATAAAGAAGAGGCCCACGCCCACGAAGTTCTCTTGTGCATTCAAACCGGTAAAACAATACATGACCCGAAACGTTTCAAGTTTTCCTCAAATGATTTCTATTTTAAATCACCTGAGGAAATGAGAAAACAGTTTGATTATCTTCCCGAGGCTGTAGCCAATACCGTCGAAGTTGCCGAGCGCTGCAATTTAGAAATCGAATTAGGTGCCTATCATTTCCCCCGTTTTCCTCTTCCCGAAGGGGAAACTCTTGAATCGATGTTCACCAAGCATTGCCGTGAAGGTCTGCAGCAAAGATTTGCGAAAATGCGAGTAAGTGGGACACTTACACCAGATGTTGAAAAGCAATACAGCGACCGGCTTAGAATGGAAATCGATGTCATTAACGAAATGGGTTTCCCTGGTTACTTTCTGATCGTTGCCGACTTTATTAACTGGGCCAAAAGTCGCGATATCCCGGTCGGACCTGGTCGCGGCTCCGGTGCAGGAAGTCTGGCGGCATACAGCATGGGGATAACCGATATTGACCCAATACCTTACGGCTTAATTTTTGAGCGTTTTCTCAATATCGAACGAAAATCGATGCCCGATTTTGATATTGACTTCTGCCAGGAGAGACGAGGAGAAGTCATAGACTATGTGAGGGATAAATATGGCGGCAGTGAACATGTCGCCCAGATTATCACGTATGGTTCCATGAAGGCGAAAGGCGTTATCAGAGATGTCGGACGCGCCTTGGACATTCCTTTCGGAGATGTGGATAAGATAGCCAAACTGGTGCCCGAAGAACTTGGCGTTACCATCGATAAAGCTATTGCCCAAGAACCCAAAATCACCGAGGCAGCGGATCTGGATCCCCGTATTTCGGAATTGCTTCGTGTTTCAAAAACCCTTGAAGGACTGGCTCGTCACACGTCGACCCATGCCGCTGGAGTCGTGGTATCACCAGAGCCCATGACTGAATATCTGCCAATCTGCAAGGGCAAGGACGATGAAACAATCACTCAGTATGACATGAAACATACCGAGATGACGGGACTCATTAAATTTGATTTTCTTGGTTTGAAGACTTTGACGGTCATTAGAAAAGCCTTGGCCCACATCAAGACTGATTGTGGCACCGACCTTGACATTTCTGCCATCGATATGGCCGACATGAAGACTTTCAAACTGCTCTGCAAAGGTAATTCACTCGGAGTGTTTCAACTTGAGAGCAGCGGTATGCGCGAACTCCTGGTCAACATGGCTCCTGAACAATTCAGCGACCTGATAGCCCTGGTAGCATTATATCGACCCGGTCCCCTGGATTCGGGTATGGTTAAGGACTTTGTCGATACCAAACATGGCCTGCGTGATGCCCACTATCCCTTACCCCAGCTCAAACCCATTCTGGAGGAAACATACGGAGTAATCGTTTACCAGGAACAGGTTATGAAAATTGCCAACGTGCTGGCCAATTACAGTCTTGGCGATGCCGATATTCTCAGGCGGGCGATGGGTAAAAAGATTCCTGAGGTGATGGATCAGGAAAAAGTCAAATTTATGGCTGGAGCTCGGGACAGCCAAATTGATGAAGAAAAAGCGGAATACATTTTCGACCTGATGGCCAAGTTCGCCGGCTACGGTTTTAATAAATCCCATTCCGCCGCCTATGCCTTGATTGCCTACCAGACTGCCTACCTGAAAGCCCACTACCCGGCCCAATTCATGACAGCTCTGCTCTCATGCGATATGGCCAATACCGATAAAGTGGTACTGTATATCAACGAATGCAGGGAACACAACATCGAGGTTTTACCTCCCGATATTAACGAAAGTGTTCAGGATTTCAGTGTTCATGAGGATCGAATCCGCTTTGGCCTTGCTGCGGTAAAAAATGTTGGAGAAGCTGCCCTTTCTCTGATCATCAAAGAACGCGAAGACAACGGCAGATTTCGCTCTCTTGTCGATTTCTGCAATCGGGTTCATTCCGCCAGTGTTAACAACCGGGTTATCGAAAGCCTGATCAAATCGGGATCTTTTGATTCGCTTGGCAGCAAACGTTCTCAACTGCTGGCTATCCTGCCCAAGGCGATGGACCAGGCCAAAGCCCATCAGCGTGATCAACAAAGCGGGCAGATGTCTCTTTTCTCCGTAGCAGCTGAAACAAACAGTTCAGAGGTAACTGAGATCCTGCTTCCAGATATTACAGAATGGGAAGAGCTGGAAAAGCTGAATTTTGAAAAAGACACGGTGGGCTTCTATATCACCGGTCATCCACTGGATAACAATCTAACGGAAATCAGGACCATAACAGACTCGGATATTTCTAATCTCGAGAACTTTAATGAAGGTCAACCGGTGAGAATCGGCGGTTTGATCAGAAGCTGCAAGCAGCTGAAGAGCAAACGGGGTGAACCTATGGCCTTCGTGATCCTTGAAGACATTCTGGAAACAGTCGAAGTCATGGTTTTCCCGGAAACCTATGCCTCCTGTTACCAACTTCTGAACAGCTCCGAACCTATCATCGTCAAAGGAACGGTTCAAAAAGGTGACCGCGGGCTGAAAATCATAGCGGATGCAATAGATCTGTTACCCGATGCAAGACAGAAATATACCGAGGCTATTCATGCAAAACTTGAAGCAGACACGATAACCAGACTGCGCCTGGAAGAATTAAAAGAACTTCTGTTTAATTATCATGGAACCTGCCCCTTCTCGATCACCCTGCATTTTTCCGGAGAAGGAGAGGTTGATGTGGACATTAACAAGGATTTTGCGGTTAAACCCTGCAGGGAGATGAGTATCAGTGTTACAGAGTTGTTCGGATACGATCCCTTGTCGTTCAAGAAAAAAGTTCTGGAGCCGGTCAAGCGCAAACGCTCATTTAGACAGGCTACCAATTAATCATACAGACAAAAAGCTCTTATCCGTTAAAGCTTATCTGTTTTATCCTGGATTTCAGAGACATGCGGACAGGCTGTAAAATGACACGGTGTGCTGTTCTTCAGCCTGTTCATCAAATCAAGTGATAAACTGACGGGGTGACGGCCATTGCATGGCGTATTCCGATACTATGCCATCGGTGACCTTTTCACTGATGCGCTGGGCCACCTTACTGTCTGACTACCTAGTGTCTGACTACCTAATGTCTGACTCCCGCTGCTTAATTTCCAGTTTGAATTTTATAATTGTATTAAAGAATATACCTGCTCAAATCCTGGTCTTCTACGATGTTCTGCAATTGTTCACGCACATAAGCAGCGGTGACGGTAAACATCTGCGCTCCTCTTTCCGAAGCCTCAAATGAGAGAATTTCCAACACCCGCTCCATCACCGTGTGCAACCGTCTGGCTCCGATTTCTTCGGTGCGCTCGTTTACTTCAACAGCAATCCGGGCAATTTCTTCAATGGCTTCATCTTCAAATGACAGATCGATTCCCTCGGTCTCCATCATGGCGGTGTATTGCTTGGTAAGCGCATTTTCCGGTTCGGTAAGTATCCTGACGAATTCATCTTTCCCCAATGAATGAAGTTCAACCCGAATCGGAAAACGTCCCTGCATCTCTGGAATCAAATCGGAGGGTTTAGCTACGTGAAAGGCGCCTGAAGCAATAAAAAGTATGTGATCCGTCCTCACCATGCCATGCTTTGTTGTGACAGTAGATCCTTCAACGATCGGCAACAGGTCTCGCTGCACCCCTTCCCTTGAGACATCCGGGCCTTGGGTGCCCGTCTGTCTGGAGGCAATTTTATCAATTTCGTCGAGGAAAATGATTCCAGACTGTTCAGTCCGTAGCAGCGCCTCCTTCATAACCTTGTCCATGTCGATTAAACGCTCCATCTCCTGTTGTTTGAGCGCTTCCATCGCCTCGGGTACCTTGAGCTTTTTCTCTTTTTTCTTCCGGGGAAACATCTTGCTGAATGCATCCTGAATATTGGACTGCATATCTTCCATTCCCGAGGTGGTCATAATTTCCACCATGGGCATGGATTTGGCCTCATCCAGTACGAGCTCAAGTTCGCGGGAGTCGAATTTTCCTTCACGCAGCATTTTCCGGATTTTCTCACGTGTCGAAGACTCATGATCCTGGGTGGCTGGACTTTTTTGCTCTTCCTGGCCGACCAGGGTGAATGAATCGGAGCCGTCAGGGCCGTAATCCGAAAGTGGGCTCGGTTTATCGGGTGTCGGAGGTAAAAGAAGATCAAGTATTTTATCTTCCGCGGAGGCTTCAGCAAGACCTTCTATTCGCTGTTTTTCCTCTTTCTTCACCATGCTTATCGCAATCTCTACGAGATCACGTATCATTGATTCGACGTCACGACCGACATAGCCGACTTCGGTGAATTTTGAAGCCTCTATCTTTAAGAAAGGTGATTCTGCCAGGATAGCAAGACGCCTGGCTATTTCGGTTTTTCCTACCCCGGTCGGGCCAATCATAATGATGTTCTTCGGGGCAATTTCTTCTCTAAGCGGTGATGGTACCTGACGCCTGCGCCAGCGATTTCTCAAAGCAATAGCAACTGAGCGTTTTGCATCTGCCTGGCCGACGATAAATTTATCCAATGCCGCAACGGTTTCGGGCGGCGTTAATGATTGAATTTTACTCATAGTTTTTCTAGAATAATCGATTGATTAGTATACACACAGATCGAGCCGGCAATCTCCATTGCGGTTGTACAAATCTCCTCTGCCTCCAAAGCACTTTTTTGAACGAGTGCCAGTGCCGCAGCATGGGCGTACGGTCCTCCTGAGCCAATGGCCAGAACACCGGTATCTGGTTCAATCACATCCCCGGTACCCGAAATCAACAATGAATGATCTCTATCTACTGCGATAAGCATTGCCTCGAGACGTCTGAGCATTCTATCAGTGCGCCACTCTTTGGTAAGTTCAACGGCGGATCTCATCAAATTACCTTTATACTTTTCAAGTTTTTCTTCAAATTTGTCAAAAAGGGTAAAGGCATCGGCTGTTGCCCCGGCAAATCCACAGATAACCTCATCATGAAACAACCGTCGGACTTTTCTGGCGTTATGTTTGATTATCGTATTGCCCAGTGTAACCTGGCCATCTCCTGCTACAACAACCTGGCCGTTATGACGAACAGATAAAATTGTTGTCGATCGTACTTTCATAAATAGTTTTCCTTTGTTAATCCTTCATCATAGTATTTGATCACTCCCCAGTCACTGTGCCTTTCTGGTCACCTAAAGGGTGCGATTTGTCATATACCTCGGTAATGTGATCAATGGTTAGATGGGTATATTTTTGAGTGGTTGACAAACTGGCATGACCGAGTAACTCCTGAACCGAACGTAGATCAGCCCCCATTTCAAGTAGATGCGTGGCAAATGAATGACGCAGTGCATGGGGCGTTACCGTTTGCTGAATCCCGGCCCGCTGTCCATATTTTCCAACAAAGCGCTCAATACTTCGGGTGGTCAGCCGCCCACCTCGGTTGTTTAGAAACAGCACCTGATCCTGCGCCTTTTTCCCGCTGGCAAGCCGAGCAAGAATCAGGTTGGTTCGCTCATCCTGTTGATACCTATGAATTGCCTCTATTGCCGGGCGACCAACTGGAACCAGCCGCTCCTTATTTCCTTTGCCCCTCACCCTAAGCATTTCACTGCTCAAATCAAGATCATCAAGATCCGCTGATACGAGTTCTGCAACGCGTATTCCTGTAGAGTAGAGTAGTTCGAGGATAGCTCTATCTCTATGTTGAAAGGAGTCTTTGTCTCCTGGTTCCTCCAGCAGCTGAAATATCTGATCAACGGTTAAAAAATTAGGTATCGCTTTTCTTAATTTCGGCCCAATAATTCCAGCCAGCGGATCATTGGTAACGATCTTCTCTCTTTGTAAAAAACGAAAATATGAACGTAACGCTGATAACTTACGGGCTACCGTTGCGGGGCTGTTTGTAGCATGCAGACCTATGACAAAATTGCTGATATCAGGACCGCGCACCTCACCGGGATCGCAGCTAACCGGAAGTCCTTTGGTGAATTCCCTCAAATCACGGCGATACCCGGATACTGTGTGATCGGAATAGCCTTTTTCATTCTCCAACCAGCTGCAAAACAGGGAGATACTCTTTTTCATTTCAATGGTGGGATGATGTATTTCAGACAATGAGTTAATTAACACGCGCCTATCTGCATAATCATAGCTTGCACTCCTGTTCAATCCTATACTATATTCAGGATTCAGTATAATCAGCCGTTACCCTTTTTCAATCCACACTACAAATTATAGTTGTAGCGTTATGGCAAAGAAAACATTTGAAAGTGCGCTTGCCCGTCTTGAAAAGATCACCGAAGAACTTGAAGATGGTGATCTGAGTCTAGAGGCCAGTTTAAAAAAATTTAATGAAGGCATTGAACTTACCGAGTTCTGCAATGCCAGATTAACCGAGGCAAGAACTAAAGTCGAAATTCTACTTGAAAAAAGTGGCCGCCTTCAGGCGGAACCATTTGACGAGTTGGAGCATGAAGATTAAGGAATACCTGCTCGTCAAAAAACAGCTGGTGGAAGATGCACTCCATCGGTTCATGCTCGAAAGTGATGGAACGTTTGACGATCATATCGAGGCAATGCGCTACAGTCTTTTTGCAGGAGGCAAACGGGTCAGACCGATTCTCTGCCTTGCTGCAGCCGAGGCTATAACAGATAACCCCAGATTGCTAAACGATCTCATATTGGTATCTTGCGCCATCGAGTGTATCCACACCTACTCTCTGATTCATGACGACCTGCCGGCAATGGACAACGATGAGCTCAGACGGGGCCGCCCCACCAACCATATTGTGCACGGTGAAGCAGAAGCTATTCTGGCGGGGGACGGCTTACTGACATTTGCCTTTGAATTGCTTTCAAATCCGAAATCAGACTTGCCCCAACTGAACCGTTTACAGATCATCAACCTAATCGCTCAGGCCGCCGGACCAAAAGGAATGGTTGGGGGTCAGTCCCTTGACATTGCAGGTGAAAACAATGATATCAGCTTTGAGCAATTACAGAGAATCCACAAAAGTAAAACCGGTGCTCTGATTCGCTGCTCTGTTCAGGCGGGTGCCATCGGTGCAGGTGCCACAGATGAGGAGTTCACCTGTCTTTCTGAGTATGGTACCTCCATCGGCCTGGCTTTTCAAATCGTCGACGATTTACTTGATGCAACCTCAACGACGGAACTATTAGGTAAAACGGCCGGTGTTGATCAGCAGCTCGGAAAAGCCACGTATCCTTCTTTTTTCGGAGTAGAAAAAACCAGAGACCTCGCCTTAAATGCTGTTGATAATGCAAAACAGGCGTTGATCCCGCTCGGAAACAAGGCAAAGCAGCTCACCGATCTTGCCGATTACATCTATTTAAGAACCTGTTAACCTGAGTTTTCCCTCGCTATCGCAATTATCCTCGATTTTATTCACTATTTAATTTACTGGAACCAATTATTGATTATTGTATAGC
>JAQYVS010000310.1 GCA_030145365.1 Desulfofustis sp.
GTATCACAGCAGGAGACGCTGACAGTCGACAACGAGAGACCATCTGCTGCAGTCTGAAGGGGAGCACTTCCAGAAACAAGCTCCTGCTTCAGATAGCGTGAGAAACCGGTCTTATCCAACAGGAAACTGATGATAATGGTCATGCCTATGGCGACGACTGCATAAATGAGCGTCACCTTGGCTCCCAGCAATGTAAAGAACAGCGGTATGATGATGGGGTTGACCAGTGGTGAGGTGAACAAAAATGCCATGGTCGGCCCAAATCCCGCCCCTGCTCGTAATAGCCCCAGCGTGACCGGTATGGTCGAACAGCTGCAAAATGGCGTCAGTCCGCCCAATAGTGAACCAACAACGTAGCCTCTCCCATTGCGTCCTGACAACCAGCTCTTTACTTTATCCTGGGGTAAAAATTCGTTTATCACACCAACAAGAAAACTGATCCCGACAAACAGGAGTGCAAGCTCCGTCATGGTAAATAAGAAAAAAGAAATAGTTTCCTTTATAAGCGGTATATAGCTTTCCATTTCAAACGTTTCCTCTATGTTTCTTAAGCATTATACATACAGGTAAGAGATATGCAGACCTTCATCGGCTCAAACACTACACCGGTTTCACTGTTGTCAGATCAGTCTGCAGAGAGCAGCACTCGGACAACAGATACTCGGCCAGTTCTCGAATGGCGTCCATTTGGGGTTCACAATAGAGGGTTCGACTCTCCCTGCGCTGGTTAATCAGCCCGACCTGCACCAGACGTTGAATATGATGGGTCAGGGTTGATCCGGGAATCTGCAGATTTTTCTGAATTTCCCCGACCGGTAAACCATTTTTCCCAGCTTTCACAAGCAACCTGAAAATAGATAATCGGGTTGTGTTGCCAAGCTCAGCGCACCGTTTTGCTGCTTTATCCTGTTTCATGTGATGTATCCTTAGAAGCAATTTTTTAATTGAGCGGACATTACCCCTGGAGCCATAGCTTGTCAAACCATATTTCTAGTTATATCGAAATATAGTTCACTCTGCACTTCCGGGACCGAATATCAGTAAAGATGGTTAAGATAATGATATGCCTCTACTGGATTACCAGGCGGTGGATGATAATACTATCCGGATGGTCACTGACGATAGAGATTTGCTTTGACAACGGACCGTTAACCTACATACAGGAATTGTAGATGAAAAACATTGAGTCGTATTATGGGTTTGAACAGGGACCGATTCGCCCACCCAGCGAATCTGAAAGCCTGCTCATCAGGATTACTCGAAACTGTCCATGGAACCGCTGTACCTTTTGTCCGGTGTACAAAGGCGAAAAGTTCAGTTTGCGTCCGACAGAGCATGTCCTCAAAGATATCGACACCGTGCAATTGTATGTTGAGCTGATCTTAAAAGCCAAACAAGCCGGGCCAACCCGATACGGAGACTTTTCACATCGAGAGTTTGACGATCAAACGGCGCTGAATGCTGCCTATCATTTTGTAGCCGGTGGTATGCAATCAATCTTCCTGCAGGATGGAAACAGTCCGATTATTAAGCCTGAAGATTTGATCCGTATTCTTCACCACCTCAAACAGGCCTTTCCCATGGTCAGGCGCATCACATCTTATGCGCGGTCCCATACCATTGCCAGAATCAGCGATGAACATCTGAGTCTGATGGCCGAGGCGGGACTTAACAGAATTCATATCGGTCTGGAATCAGGATCCGACAAGGTTCTGAAGATGGTGAGAAAAGGAGTGGATAAGGCAACCCAGATCAAAGCCGGCCAAAAGGTCAAGCTGGCAGGAATGGAGCTGTCCGAGTATGTTATGCCGGGACTTGGAGGAAAAAGTTTATCACGCGAACATGCCTCTGAAACAGCTGATGCCCTGAACCAGATTAATCCTGATTTTATACGCCTACGATCTCTAGCCCTGCCTGCTTCTGCTCCATTGACCGCACAGTTTGAAGACGGTGAATTCGATAAAATAGGAGAAGTTGATACCGCAAGAGAACTGCTGCATTTTATTGAGTCGCTAAAGGGAATCACGAGCACAATTAAAAGCGATCACGTCCTGAACCTTTTTGCCGAGATAGATGGAAAACTGCCCGACGATCAGCAGCGTATATGTGCTGATATCCGAGAATTTCTGGAACTTGACCCGGAAGAGCAGATGATTTTCTGTATCGGCAGGCGAACCCACAGACTATCAAGGCTTGAGGATCTCAAGAATCCAAGGCTGCACGATGCAGCCGCCGAACTGTGTAGCAAACTCGGAGCCACCGTTGACAACATGGATGATATCATCTCTATGGTTATGAAGCGCTTCATTTAAATTTCTACATATTTTCAGATATTTATAGGCTGACATTGACTTACCCATGATTAGTTGAAATATTTTACTCCAGGAATAGATGTTGTTTGTAGGAGTCCAAATTGGAGATCATGGATAAGAGGCAATGAAACAGCCAGATGTTGCAAGCAGGCCATCCGAACTGACAGCAATGGCATATCGGGTAGTGCTGATCAGCGCTCTCTTCTTGTTTCTAGCAGGAGTTCTGGCAATACCTTTATATTACGAGACGACAACCCTCTGGTACAAAATAGGCATTGATAAAACGATGCTTAAAACGGGGCAATTCGTCGGTCTGGTTGCCCTGGTACTGATTTATCTCCAGCTCATCTTATCAACCAGAGGACAATTTCTGGATAACGTCTTCGGTGCGGGAAGCCTGATACGGCTGCACCGAATAAACGGCATCCTCATCGTATTTATGGCTGGCAGTCATATTCTGCTGGTCCTCATCCCCGAAGGAATCTCAAACCTTCCGATCGGCAAAAAGTTCTGGCCCGAAATGGTTGGGGCAACACTTTTTCTGCTCATTTTCATCATAGCTGTTACCTCTCACTTCCGCGAGAAACTACGTCTGCCCTATAAAACCTGGAGAATTTTCCATAAACCAATGGGCTATCTGGTGCTGTTTCTGGTTACCATTCATGTTCTGTTCGTCAGTGAATCTTTTGAACAGAGCCTACCTAAAACTTTTATCATAGCTGCCTGTACAATTCTTGTGATGTGGATAGCAGCCGTCAAGTGGTCAAGTCACAAAACCGGCCACACAAAACACAACACTAAAAACCATAGCAAGCGTCAATAGGAGACGATCATGAAAACAATACAGATCATTGCAATTTCACTTCTTCTGGCATTTACCGGATCCAGCGCCTTCGGAGCTGCCAGATCATGGGAGCTGGACAAGGCCCACTCCAACATCTATTTCAGCGTCGACCACATATTCTCGAAGGTGAACGGTCATTTCAATGAATTCACCCTTGAGCTTACTTTTGATCCGGCAAATCTTGCCGAGAGTAAGTTCTTATTCGAGATCAAGACAGATTCTATCGATACCAATATCGGCAAACGAGACAAACATCTTCAATCTGCTGACTTTTTCGATGCAGGAAAATTTCCAACGATGAAATTTGAATCAACCCAGATCTCAGATGCAGGGAACGGAATGTATGATGTGGCCGGCAAGATTACCATCAAAGACCAGACGTATGATTTAACACTGCCGCTGAAGCTGATGGGAATCGCAGAACATCCTGCTAAGAAAGGAACAGAAGTCGCCGGTTTCAACGGTACAATCACCCTGGATCGATTAGCCCATGGAGTAGGAAACGGCAAATTCCATGAGATGGGCATAGTCGGCAAAGATGTAGAAGTCTTTGTCAGTATTGAGGTACTTGCTAAAAAATAATGGATTCCTTGCCGATCAATAGGTTCCTATAAGGCTCCGATCGAACAAAGCGCCTCTTTGACCTCAGCAATACCTTCAGAAGAAAGTGGTGTTTGCGGGGCAAGAGCTGCTCCAACCGGATACCCTTGGAGTTCAAGGCCTCCTTTGATACAGGCGGCAAGATTATATTTCGCAAACGCCTGGCTCAATCCCCACAATTGACGCTGAAAATTCATGGCCTCTGCCCACTTGCCAAGCCTGCATAAATCAAACAGTCGAACACTCTGCTCTGGAATGAGACAGGCCGGTCCGGCCATCCAGCCAACGCCGCCGATGAGCATTACACAGGCAGGAATATGGGCCGAAGCCGAGAACACCTGCATACGCCCGTCAACCCGGTTGATGATGGACAGCAGCCGTCCCGTATTGTTTGAAGCATCTTTTATGTATCTGATATTGTTGACATGACTGAGCTTATCAATGGTCGCCACACTCAGATCGGATCGCTGAAAATTGGGGTTTGTATACAGTACGATTGGAATGCTCACTGCACGCGCGATGGCTTCGAAATAGGAATATATCCCATCATCTGAAACGGGAAAGTAGGACTCGAGAATTGCCAGAATCCCGTCACACCCTAATTTTTCATAGTCCCGGGCCTGTGATACGGCATCGGAAATCGTTGTTGAAGCGACACCGGCAACCACGGGTACCCTGCCCCCAGCTGATTCGAGCACAATTTCGATCACCCGTCTTCGCTGCTGATTGTTCAGGTAGGCAAACTCACCGGTGGAACCAAGGGGAGTCAATCCGTGTACGCCACGATTAATGAGATCATCGCAGAGTTTGGCGAGCACGTCTTTCTTTATCGTACCACCATCATCCACTGGGGTAACAAGATAGGGAAACACTCCATGAAATCCTGCGTCACTCATCTCTTATCTCCTTGATCTTTAAAAACGAGTCCTAAAAACAGCTGGTGATTGTCCGCTTGCAATTATTTCTCTAGTCGTCAATTCTCGCCCAATCCGGTATCAATGACTGACCATTGTTAAAGGCAACAAAGCTCTCAGTATTGCTTTTTGACCGCTCTTTGGCAGTCAGCCATTTCTGGAGGCGCTGATTTTCTTTTGTGGCTTTCAGAGTTCGCTTGGCGTCACCCTCATCCTTGATGATAAAAACCTTCCCGTTGTTCTGAAACACATACACGGCAATCAAGTCTTTGCGTTCTTTCGCCTTTTTCACGTCAGGATTCTGATTGTCCAGGATAAATGCCGGCTCTTTTTCAGAGGCTTGATACACGAGAATCATGTGATGTTCGTTCTGCGTTGTCACCACATGGGCAAACCCCATATGGTCATCTGGTACACCCATCATGACGAGGACAGCATATTTGGCTATGGCAATATCTTCACAATCACCGCCAAAGGTTGTGATCGTTTCAAATGGAGTAGCCCAATAGTCGGGTTGTTTCCATAAGTCACTGTCGGCAATCCAGGTCAGGTCATTCATGTAGTCGTTTACCGCTTCCAGTTGCTGCTCCACCGGGTCGTTGAGATGAACGATCATGAACTGATAGACATCTCGCAAACGGGCGGCTGCCTTCTCTCCGTGTCTCTTATAGATTTCTCCAAACACCCCCTCGTCCCAGACTGGAAATTGTTTTTCAGCATGCAGTGGAGTGCACATCAGGAAGAACCAGCTTATTAAGCCAAATACAACTACTTTGAGTCTCATATCGTTCCTTTCTGAGAGGTTATTACAAACGAAAATTCTGCTATCAAATAGACCTAGGATCACATACTGCCTGAAGGCATCGAGTCATTGAGCAAACGATAAGACCTTGTGAGCGGTTTTCTACCCATCATCTCATGCCTGAGCTGATCCGTATGATAGCGGTAGACGTTTTCAGGCCAACACACTCATACTCGTGGGGCAGTTTTCCTAGAATTGCAGAAATTCATTTTCGTTAGCAACGGTCTATTAAGTACAATGGTTATTTTTTCTATCACTCTTTTTTCTTTACAAGGCTTTTAAACACTCAGGTATGATAGCTCACTATTATTAATGTGAATTAAAATTACTGGAGACTGCACTATGGAGCTGATTACCTGGAACGATTTTGAAAAAGTTGAGTTGCGTGTTGGTAAAGTGATCAGCGCAGAGGTATTTAAAGAGGCTCGTGCACCGGCTTACCTCCTGCAGGTGGATTTTGGTGATGAGATCGGGATTAAAAAATCAAGTGCTCAGATTACCGAGCTCTATATACCAGAGGAACTCATTGGCAGGCTGGTCATTGGCGTTGTAAATTTTCCCAGGAAACAGATCGGACCGATCCAGTCGGAATGCCTGATAACAGGATTTCATAATGAAAATGGAGAGGTTACACTCTGCGTTCCCGACTCCGAGGTCCCGCTCGGTGCAAAATTGTGTTGAATTTACTCCGTGTTCCGCTCAACCCTCTTTTGAGTATCAAGGGTAAAAACAAGAGGAATCCCAAGTAAACCGATGATCCCGCAGATAATGAAGGTTCTCTCCAGTCCCAAGTGATCAGCGACAAAACCGACAAGCACGACAACTGCAGACCTGGCGATAAAACTGATCATCATAAACACACCATTGGCAGCCGATGATCCGCCCGTTGAAGTTTCCTGGATCATAGCCAGCATGACCGGGGTGGTTGAAAGCAGAGAGAAACCGGTTATCAACAATACAGCGAGCTGCAGCCACCCTGTGGTGTAAGAAAAAACCAGCAACGATATAGGTGCCACAAGCAAACAGAAGGAGAGCATATGTTTTCTGCCAAAATAGTCGCTTAAGCCTCCCACAGCCAGAATTCCCACCACCCCTGCAGCTTCAAACAAAGAAAGAGCAATCCCTGCAAGCCATACATCGCCACTTCTCTGCATGATATACAGTGGTAGAAAGGCGGTCAGACAGGCGTGCATAAAACCTCGAACTATCACGATTGCCGACAGAGGCAGCAACAACCCTCTCATTTCCCAACAGGTCTTGCGAATGGAAAGCTTTGCACTTGGCTTAACCTGTATCGGCAAGTCCTTGAAAGTGAAAAACATCACAAAAGAAGCGAGTATGCCGACAATCATTATGGGATAATAACCGTCAAAACCAAGCCATGATATCATCCCGACAATAATTATCGGTCCCACGGTTCTTGCCAGTTCTCCTCCGGTCATATACAGACTCATCCCTCTCCCGGTTCTCGCTGCTGAAACCCGGTACACAAGGACCGGGGCAGGTACGTGAAATAGGGAGACACTGATTCCGGTGAAAAACAGAAGAATTAACAAAATCCCATAGCTGGGAGCCACACCCAAAAGTGACATCGGAACAGCAGTAAGAGCCGGAGCCAGAATAATGAAATATCTCACGCTCACCTGGTCTGCCAGTTTGCCGATATAGGGATTTAGCAGTGCAGGCAACTGCATTATGGTGGAGAGAAATCCAGCCTGCGTCAGAGAAAGAGAAAACTTTTCGATGATAAAGGGCAGCAGAGGAGCAAGAAAACTGGAATAGATATCGTGAATAAAATGGCAAAACGATATTGCCATCACCTTCCCTGTCTTAAATGTCGACAGGTTCTGTGCTTCTTGCGTGCCCATTGGTTCTTCCGTTACTATTGATAAATTATTACCGGCAATTACCAGGACCTCTCCTCTTACATCAAATAAAAAGGAAAGTCACAAAATAGTGAACAAATGTTCAAAAATATGCTAGTTTCCTCAGGCACTGTTCGATTGGAAGTATCACATTTAATTTCGTAGGTTTGCACAACCTGAAGACAACCATCATGTTTCTTATGAACAAACTGTTAAAAGATCCTCTTTTTCATTTTTTACTCATTGGTGCGGCACTCTTCCTGATTTTTAATGTTTTCAACAAATCTGAGGATCAGGAAAATACCATTGTAATTTCTGCAGCGGACATTGCAGCTTTACAGGCCAATTTTTCAAGAACCTGGCAGCGTCAGCCATCAGAAAAAGAACTTTCCGGCATAATTGAGGAAAGCATACGTGATGAAGTTGCATATCGAGAGGCGCTAGCCATGGGGCTCGACCGGGATGATCCTTATGTCAGGCGAAGAATGCGTATGAAGACCGAGTTGCTGATGGAGGATATCATCAGCTTGACCCCAGCCACGGATGAAGAGATCAATACGTTTTTAGTTGAAAATCGTGACAAATTTAAGCGACAACCTGAGATTGCCTTTTCCCAAATCTTTTTTAACGCTGAAAAGCATGGTGATTCTCTTGAGAGCGAGATCAATACCATTAAGCAGCAGTTGCAAAGTTCACAAACAGATCTGTCGCAAGACCTTGGTGACGTGATCATGCTTCCACAAAACTATCCCCTGGCGGCGTTAAACATTATCAAGAGACAGTTTGACGAAGCATTCGCTGAGCAGATCGTCACATTGGAACCGGGGATATGGTCCGGGCCTGTTGTTTCAACATATGGGGTTCATCTCGTGCTGATCAGAGACCGCGTTGACGGGTACGACCCGGAGCTTACGGAAATTCGGCCGGTGGTTGAACGTGAATTTATGGCGAATCGGCGAAAGCATATAAAAGAGGAGGCCTACAAAAAACTGCAGGAACAATATGAAATTGTAGTGGAAATTCCGTTGGTTACAGCGCAGTAAGAGGACTCTATTAACGATGAAACTTACATTTTCCACCATAATTATTCTCTTGTGTTTGCTGGTTACGGCCTCAGCCTTTGGTCATGAAAGCCAGCCGGGAGCCGTTGAAATACGCGAAGTCGGCCCCGACACGTATAATGTGATCTGGCGCGCCCCCATCTATTACAATAAGCCCCATCCGGCAACGCTTGAACTGCCTGAGTCATGGCAGACCATCGGTCAGCCCACCGAACGGCGCAGAACTGATGCCATCGTCTTCCAGCGACAGATAAGTACAGGCGGAGGAAGCATTGATGGTCAGGTGATACGATTTCCTGGACTTGAATCAACAATTACGGATGTCTTTATCCGCCTCATCAGGTCTGACGGCAGTATCATGACAGCCGTTGCCCGCCCGTCAAAACCGTGGGCTGAATTACGAGGTGAGCGCCCCTGGTATCTAACAGCCAAAGAATATCTATTGCTCGGTCTGCACCATATTCTCATGGGTATCGACCACCTGCTTTTCGTGCTTGGCCTGCTTTTGATTG
>JAQYVS010000319.1 GCA_030145365.1 Desulfofustis sp.
CTTGGCGATGGCATATTCGCGTCCGTCCAGGTCCGTGCGCTTTTCTTCAAAGTAAGTCTTGCCCAGATAGCTGCGGACAAGGGAATTGTTGGGGTCCAGGCTGGCGGCAATTTCGATTTCCCGGCCCCCCGCTTTTAAATCGCCCTCGCGGATCTTTGCCAGACCCAGGCCCAGCCTCGAGAGGGGGTCGGCCTGATCAAGCTCGATCGCCTTTTCAAAGGCCGTTTTGGACTCTGTCGTCTTGACCTGCGTCAGGTAGGCAAAGCCCAGGATCATCTGGGTCCTCGACAGGTTCGGATCCAGTTCAACCGCCTTTTTTGCGGCCTTCAGGGCTTTATCGAGGTAACCGAAAGACGACCACAGCTCAGCCAGCCGCGCCCATGCCAGGGCATCATTGGAATCCAGTTTGACCGCCTCCTCGACACTTGCCCGTGCACCCTCCAGATCGAAGCCGGCCTGCTGGGCATAAGACATAGCGATCTGGGCCGTCACCGAGTTAAGATTAGCCGCGAGTGCCTTGCGGGCAAAATTGAGAGCCTTCTCTTTTTCGTTCTGCACCACAGCGATAATCGATTGAAGCGCAAAGGCGTCGCTGTAGTTCGGGTCTAGGATCAGTGCCCGCTCGATATCGGCACCTGCCTCATCCACGCGGCCCACAGCCAGCAGCTGTGAGGCACGATAGGCCAAAAAGCGCGGGTTACTCATATCTTCTTTTGGGGTTTCTCCGGGTGGGACATAAATGACCGGCGGATAGTACAAGGCCCAATGGACGGCATCCCGCGGCCGTACCACAACCCTCAGCACAGGTGCTTTGCCTGCTCTGGCCGTCGCTGCCTGGCCGCCGGTCAAGGTTAAACTGCCAACCTGATTTGAAGCGGAGACCCGTCCTTCAAAAATTGAAACAAAGGTTTGATCTGTCTCAACCTTTACATAAAATTCCGTACCTTCAATGGACGCATTTACAAAAGGTGTCAGTACTTTAATACTTTTCGGAAACCGACTGAAAAAGTGCGCCGCGCCCGAAAGCAATTCCAGTAACAACGTTTTTTTATTTTCAATCCCCACGAAGGTAATTGTGCTGTTTTGATCAAGGCGTAAATTGGTCTCGTTGCTGAGAACTACAGCTGCCCGGCTGTTTTCCTGAACCCGAATCATGTCCTTGGGACAAAAGGTGCCATTTAATCTAACTTGCACCCAGCGGGTTTCGCCGGCTTTACGAGCTTCAACAATTCCCTGAACCGATACAACTTTGGCAACCCATTGATCACACGACGTATCAGCCGCTTCAACAGAAAGCAGAAATCCAAAAGAAAATGTAGCGAAAAGTGCGATGACCCAGGCGGGATGTTTGATCGGCTTCATGGCATTTCCCTCTTAGATTCAGCTTTATGATTGAGCTTCCCTGTTGGGCTGATACCTTTACAAAAGGCACCTTAGACTTATCTGCGGGTCGGCAAATTAAACTATATGCTTTTTCATCTGTGTGTCTGTGTTAACTTTTTGGTGCGACCTTACGATTCAAACAAATTCAATACCCTATCGGAGCAGCTTATCGCCGGGGTCTTTTATTTGGTTTGCAAACGAACCACGCCATCCCAGGAATCGCCTGGGGGATTTCTTTTATATTTTTCACACCGATCGAGATAAAAGAGCGAAGGCCCATCTTCATGATGCATTTTCACTGATTCATGAAACCCGACCATGGCCTCATCCCAGGATTGCCGCTGAAAAGCATCGAGGGCTTGTGAAAAAATTCCACAAAGGTTTTTCTGCAATTCAGTCGATTCCTCCGTTCTGCATATCAACTCACAAGCCGCCACCGGGTTTGACTTGCCGGCCAATATGAATTGACCCAGTCTTCTGACCAGAAAATCATCCAGTCGCTCCAGCACCTCCTCAGACACCAATATTTTAGTGCCTAAATGTTTATTTAGACCCTCCATCCTTGAGGCGGTATTGACGGCATCGCCTACGGGTTGATACTGATAATGGTCAATAGCTCCAATGAATTTTAGGGAAATATATCCAGAATGTATTCCGATGCGAGTCGGAAGAAGTGGGGAACTACTGTAAAACTGGTTGAACTCATCTACCGCCTGGATAATATCCAGGGCTGTGTGGCAGGCAAGATTTTTTAAGGTGCCGTCAGGATGGTCCTTTGTCCATAGCGCCAACATAGAATCCGCCTTTAATTCCAACCCGATTCCGGAGTTTTTTCTCACCGGCTCGAATATCACTTCAAAATATTTGTTCATGTAGCTGCCGAGCTCTTCAGGGTCCATGGTTTCGGATATGCTGGTATATCCCTTTGCATCTGTAAACAGACAAATGCCGTAGACGAGTTTGCGGCCGGTTTTGATATTCGACAAGCTTTTGGCTAACTGATCCACCACATCATTGGGTATGTAATATTCGAAGGCTGTTCGAATATTCTGACGCTCCCTATTGACCTCGAAATACTTCCAAGTGGTAGTTCCAATAAAGGACAAGGGTGACTGCAGAAATAAAGGAATGACCAGGGGATACCAGATACCGTTTTGGTGAAATTGAAAATAGGCCAAAAGTAGATAAAGCAAGCTAAGAACCAGAACACATCCGGCAGCCATAGATGTAGATAATGAAACGCACAAGATTCCCAATACGGCTCCCCATAGAAAGACACCGACAAGCTGAGCGCGGATATCGAGCGGTTGGACAGGCGCATCTTCAAGAATATTCGCAAAAGCGGTGGCCGCAATTTCAACCCCGCTGATATCGATTCCGCTGGATTGAGAAAAAACAGTATGGAAGCCCTCTTCTTCTTCCGGCCGCAGACCCTCTGAGAGTCCAATAAAAACTACCTTATCTCTTAAATCAAACCGCCCGGATTCATTTTTGGGTCTTTTGGCATCTTCCAGTAATTGATAATATGGCACCGTGGATACCGTCCCCGGAGGACCATAAAAATTCAAAAAATGGCTGTTCGGTCCCTGATACAATCGGATCAATGACTTAAGAATCTGACGCTTTTTAGCCTCCGTAACAAATATGTCCGAAGCCTTAAGCTTTGCCAGCATATCTTCGGCCGCCATCGGGTTCTGTTCAAAAAAAATTTTCAGCGACAGCATGAGTTCTTTGATGCGCTTATCAGCAAAAATCACATCGCTGTTGATCGGCAAAAGCTCAGGGTAAGATGGTTTTACCTTTTTTAATAAGCCAATTAATTCATCATAAACTTGCAGCGCAAAGACTTGAAACACGACAACCGGCAACGACGGTGCATCACCAGCGCTTGTTTTGAAAGTCCAATAACTGTTTAGCTTCACAGGGATTTTGGGTAAAGCAAAGGGAGCGGAGGCCAAGGCAGATTGAGCAAGTGGTAGGAATGGGGGAACGCTCTCTTCGATTTCCACATTGCCCGTTTTTGTTCCCGAAGGAGTAAATAAGAGAACTTTTTTAAGTTTTTCGATAAGAACGACATTGCCTGCTCTTTGGATCGCTTTGGCTAATCGATCATCATCTTGCGGTGAACGCGATTCGCTGAAAAAGATATCGAAGGCAATCACAGCCGCATTTTTTTCAACGATATTGTCGATGATGCGGGCATGGAGTGAACGTGGCCATTTTGTGGGATTACTTGGCAATTTCAGATGATTGATCGAGGCACTCTCCATGGCCACAACAACAACGTCTGGCGGAGCCTTCCGCGCTCCCCTGAGCTTGAACATCAGATGCAGACCGATATTTTCCTCTTGTGCGATTCCAAAGGGAGTGAGGTTGACGACCAGTCCTAAAAGGCCCACACCCAGTCCTGCCCAAATAGCTTTTGAACGTCGAGACATTTTATGCACTCTGAACTAAAAACCACAGTTCGATTAAATTCGCTAAGCCCATTTCTGCTGCGGGTACTTTTATCAAAATGCAGATGTGTTCAATCAGAGAGCCCAAAGATGTTGCTACTGACAAATGAAAGTCCGGCCGAAAACGTACAGGCGAGTAAGATGTAGATGCGCACTAGCTAAGGTTAGTCGAGCAAATTTCCTTTTCCAAGTAGAAAAATGGAATTATTATGCCCTCTGATTTCCTGGATAAGGAATTTTTATGAAACAAAGAGTATAAATTAGAATAAGCCCTTATTTTGAGCCAATATAGGGCAAGGCAATTTATCTGTCAATTAAAAATAATTAGATCCGGTTAAATTTAAAGAATTTGCAGCAATCTACAAAGAAGTTTAAGATAAACACTGCTTTGACGCCCAATTAGTCTTTGGCGCCGGGTATTGTCCAATGCTTGCGCTGATAGTCTGACGGGACATAGCTACCGTCTTGCCAATTCCTTCCTCTTCTCGTGACAACATCCCTAATTTTTTCAAAAGCAGAATTGGTCAAATAGGCAATAAGAAATTTGGCCAAGGTGGCCACTATTGACCATTTTTCATCTACCTTCTTTTGGAGTGGATATATCTTAACTTATTGAATTTAAACCTATTTGATTGAAAGTTGGCCGTCAGTTCGCCCCTCTGGCATGAGTTTTGCGGATATAAACAGCAAACAGGCATTAGCTATCAGCAAAGCTGTAAATATTCCGGGAGGCCATCTATATAACATCGGGAAATTAAAACCATACTTAAATCTGACTTTCTGATTGTTTACCTACAATCCGGGTGTTTCCGATCCGAATAATGGTGAATTAATCATGGTAGGGCAATCACTGCAATACGAGGTAACCAAACTCGAAACTGAAAAAACGGCCTTAGCAGGTAAAAGCGAACTGTTTGGACGTTTTGAATCAATGCCACACTCCTGTCTCCGTCTGCCCTCCACTGCCGAATGTAAATCGCTGAAGAATACCTTGCAGAAAACCCTGGAGTTCTCCATTGAGCTAACCGGGGCCGAGCAGGGCAGTCTGGTTTTACTCGACAGCAACGAGGTCGATATCGAAAGTATCCCGACGCCCGGCGGCGGCATCCCCGGTCAGGGCTCGGGATTGATTGGCCGGGGTTTGAGCCAGGGGCTCGCCGGCTGGGTGAGCTGTCACCGCCGGGTAGGATTAATTACCGATACCGTTGACGATGATCGCTGGCAGCCCCTCCCTCATCAGCCACCAACTGTTCGTTCGGTGCTGGCCGTGCCGATTCTCAAGGGTCAGGAATTGATGGGCATTCTTACATTGACGCATTCCAAGCCGCAGCATTTCAGCTCTGAATTGGTAGAACAGATGCCGGCAACTTCCGAACAGATAGCCCTGACTCCTGAAAACGCCAGGTCTTATGCGAAATTAGAGGCATCCTACCGCTCTTTGGTCCATTCCATAAAAGAAATCGAAGCCTATTCGAAAGCACTCGATGACGAACTGGAAAATGGTAGACAATTTCAGAAATATTTTCTGCCTGATAATATCCCCCCGCTGCCCAACTGGGAGGTTGCGACTTATTTTGCGCCGGCCAAACAGGTGTCTGGGGATTTTTATGATATTTTTTCATTACCAGGTAAGTACCTCGGGATAGTTATTGCCGATGTGTGTGGCAAGGGTGTCGGGTCAGCCTTGTACATGGCGCTGATAAGAAGCTTGATGCGAGTGTTCTCCGGACATATCAGTTTACATGGATTTCCCAATTTTTCCGTCGATCAGAATGCTGGCAATAAGACAACGTTCCTGATGGCAGCCGACAATCAGATCAATGCACTTAATGCCGTTAAACTCACGAATGACTATATTTTCCATGAACACGGAAAAGAATGTATGTTTGCGACCCTATTCTTTGGGGTGCTAAATCCATTAACCGGCGCTTTGGCTTACATCAACGCAGGGCATGAACCTTTACTTATCGTCGATTCAGCCGGTGTAAAGAAAAGCCTTGAGCCCACGGGACCGGCGGTGGGGATAATTCCCGCTGTGAAGTTTGAAATTCAGCACTCTCAGATAGAATCCGGCGACATCCTGATCGGCTATACCGATGGAGTGATTGACGCCACTGCACCCAATGGTGATTTCTTTACGAGAAAGCGACTGTTATCTATTTTAAAGCAACCTCCGCCTTCAGCTACCGAGTTGGTAAAAGGCCTTAGAACGAATATATTTGCTCACATTCAAACCTCACCCCAGACAGATGATATTACCATGCTGGCGGTGCAACGCCTGTCCTTAAAATCAGATAGCTGACCATGCTTATTGGCTAAATTGGCAAGAAAAAATTTTTCCGAAATGGCCACTATCTGAGATTTGTAACTAATGTTGATAAGTCGATTATTTATTTTAAGTGGTTGAATTACAGTAGAAAGTAATAGAATTCGACTACCACTTTATTCATCTGGCATAAGATTTGCGATTGGATAACAGAAACAGATCCTACGTCAGACACACACAACAATATTTAAGTCAAAGATTTGATACCAACTTTAATGAAAGGAGAATTAATTATGGTTACTAAACGAAAGACTAAAACGAGCGCTGTGAAAACTACCGACTTAACGAAAAACCTTGCTGATCAATTAACTGTGGCTCGTCCGTTGCGGGCCTATGCTCTTCCTTATTACACCGTCGGTGGCTCGGACACTGAGTATCTCATCTCTAATCCAAATCATCAGGCCGTCAAAGTTAGTCTATGGGTTTTTGGAAGGAATTGTAAAATTGAGAAGAAACTGCAGTTTACCTTGGAACCAAATTGCACAAAGAGCCTTAGATTACGCGCGATAGTGCCGGATCATGCGGGCCAAGCGATTCTGACCTCTACACTCGACTTGGTTGGCCATATCCTTTATCTGCGTCAGAGAGATATAGCTGTGGTCGGCGGAGAATTGGCTGGTCGAGACAATCTATTTGCTTGGCTACGTCAAGAAAAATCAAGAACCTACGGTTTTGGTTACCGAGCTTTGGCTGTCGGTCACGATACATTAGGTGGCGCAGTGTTCCTCTCTAATCCTCACTCAACAGGGATGACTGGTCAGCTCGTATTCTATGACCAAAAGTGTCAAGCTACCCGACCACGACGCGTATTGATTAAGCCTGGTTGCACTGTAGAGTACACATTCCCTAAGGGTCGTTACGGATACGGTCGGATTCAGGTGTCTAGCCAGGCCGTAATTAATGTCCTGCATTTTACAGCCAGTTCACGAGGGATCGCAGCAGCGGAACTATTGGGTGAGGCTGATAGGCTTAATGTGCCGGCAACAGATCCTAAACCAGGCAGCAAGATATTGTTTGATGATACTCACAGGTGCCGACCAGGGGTCACTGGAGATTGGACGCAATACGAGACTGCTCTAGTCAATGCGGGCTATACAGTGACACACCACACAGCGTCAACAGTAACACTGGCAGCACTAAAGAGACACGATGTTTTTATAATTGCAATTGCAAGGTCAGGCTATAGTAACGCAGAGAAAAAAGCCATATCTGACTTCGTCAATCAAGGCGGAGGGTTATTAATTGTTCAGGATTTCGGTAATGCGCCGTGGTCGATACCGACAAGGGAGATACTCAACTATTTCGGCGCAAATGATGACAATAATTTCATGCACGATCCGACCAACAATGTTGGTGGACAAACAGATGATGTTATTTTCGATTACCAGCGTAATTTCCTAGGCCATCCAATCACTAACGGATGGAAGTATTTCCATGTAGACGCGGCCACTTCATTATCGGGAGGAGAAGGGTGGAATACCATTGTTGAGACTGATGATGACTCTGTTCCATCTAGACGACCGGCTGTTATCGTCCGCTCATTTGGGTCGGGTAGAATAGTAGTGTTTGGAGATTCAAATACTTGGGCGAATCACCTAATAAACAACTTAGAGAACAAGCTTTTTGGTGTACGCTGTGCCGAGTGGTTGTTGTTCAGAATATAAGGTATAGGACCGAGAAATAGGCGGATATATCTTTCTGTCCAAGCATTGCTGAAAGGCCTCAGGCCTGCTGTGAAAACCATCGGGGTCATGAAAACCATCGGGGTCATAAAACCATCGGGGTCATAAAACCATCGGGGTCAAGTCTTCATTCTTCACACTATGCCTAAATCTGTCAATAATGAAGACACGACCCCTTTGCCCCTTTTGACATTTTGCCAAACCTTTTCGCTCATCCAGGCTGCGAAATCCGACGAACCTGCCAC
>JAQYVS010000329.1 GCA_030145365.1 Desulfofustis sp.
CACCCGGATATCGAAATCGCTGCCTGAAACTGCATTAACCGCATCGGTCATGATGCTGATCGCATCGGGTTTGTTATTCTCGATACCGATTGCACAGGTTGTGATCCCGAGAATTTTCAGCAGAATTTTGGCACCTTCAACAATCTCTTCTGCTTTCTCCAGCATCATTCGATGATCTGCAGTGATGTAAGGTTCGCACTCGGCTCCATTTAGCAGGAGGGTATCAACTGGATTATCGGCCGGCGGCTTCAATTTGACATGGGTAGGAAAACCAGCTCCACCAATCCCAATGATCCCGGCCTGATGAACCTTTTGTAATAATTCTTCAGCAGAACTTCCCTGCCAGTCAGTTTTGGTCTCCCAACGTGCAGGCGCTGCCTCCTGGTCAACTTTGAGTGTGATCGATGGCGCACTAACCCGTATCGGGTGAGCAGAAACAGCCAGGGCCTTTACTGATCCGGAAACGGGGGCATGTAGCGGTACACCAAGCCCTCTGCTTACCTCACCGAGCAGGTCTCCCTCATTTACTTCCTCACGCTTCTTGACAACCGGACTGCACGGTGCTCCGATATGCTGTCCGAGTATCAGTTCCAGCTCAGCCGGCAACGCCATCAACTCAACCGGTAGTTTTTCCGTTAATGCTTTTGATTCAGGCGGATGAACCCCGCCTTTTGGAAATGTAAGATTTGCTGCCATACCCGGGTCCCGATTAACTCTTGTTTTATGTTTCTATTATTAGGAAATGCCTGAATAATGCTTCATGAACTGGATTCGCTCAAAGGCTGACTGGTCCCCTTTAAAATGGTAGGAGAGGCGCCCTCTGAAATCGTCAACCCTGTTGAAAGATTGGCTCTCCATCCAGTCCTCAAGACCTTCCAGAATCTCGCGTATCCGCTCGGTTCCATTGTTATATACTGTTGAGACAACCTGCACCGCTTTGGCACCGGCCAGTAACATCTTGACCGCCCCATCCGCATCATGAACGCCCGTGGAGGCAGCAAAATCGCTCTCGACAATTCCCGACAACAAGGCTATCCAGCGAAGCGGCAATGAGGCATCCTCCGGATTACTGAAAACACCGGCTGAACTCAATTCCATCTTATGTATATTGATATCTGGCTGATAGTAACGATTAAACAGTACAAAACCAGCTACCTTGCCGGTCCAGAATATTCGCGACACCAAATTTGCCAAAGAAGAAGAGTAGCTGCTCATTTTCAAGGAAACTGGAATATTCAGTTCTTTGCTTACTTTATCGAGCACGTCAAAATAGATCTGCTCGTAATCATTGCAGGTTCTTCTTGGATCGCTTGGCAATAAGGAAATATTGATTTCCAATGCGTCGGCTCCAGCCTTCTCGAACTTTTCGGCAAATCTCGTCCACTCCGCTGCGGTAACGCAATTAAGGCTTGCTATAACGGGAATATCCACACGTTGTTTCACATCACGTATCATGTCCAGATATTCTGTCACCGCTGTATCTCTGGTGTATTCCTTGATGTAATCGTAGGCTTCGGGATAATCAGTCTGATAATCGTCAATATTCTGTTTAAGTTCAGCTTCGATCTGTTCTTCAAAAAGAGATTTCAAGACCACAGCACCAGCCCCAGCCTCTGCCAGTTCCTGGATTTTTGCTGCCGAACCGGTCAATCCACAGCTCCCGACAACAATCGGATTTGTCAATCGAAGCCCAAGATAACTCGTTGTCAGATCTTTCATATCCCCATCCTCTCACTAAGGGTTGAGAAACGTCTTATTGCCCAGCCATTCCCGCTGCACAATCCGCACAAAAAATAGCACTCACACCTGCTTTTGTGCATAAAACCAAAACCTGTCTGAGTACCAAAAAGTTTTTTAAAAATCAAGCTAGATTTAATAAATTACTATTCAGTTTATTCTCATAGTTATGAAAAATCGCTGTTTTGTTCTGGTCTTACCAGATAAAAATGGATTTTAAAACAGTGCAACAATGTTGATCACAAAAATTCGCATCATTTTCTCTGCCTTTTTCATTGCACTCCGATCCATGACTGCTACTATCCGGTTCTCATGTAAACTTTTAACTACCTGATCTCTCTAAATGAATCGTATTCCCGAACGTTACCAGGCCCCGGCACATATTGTGACGGGAGCTGTATTTATCAGTTTTTCAGGGGTTTGGGTAGCCTGGTCCCAGGTGGACCCGATGGTATCTGCTTTTTACCGCGTACTTTTCGGTGTGCTGTTCCTTGCCCCGGTCTGTTTGATAAAAGACAAAATTCAGCGCATATCGCCAAAGACCTCACTGCTTATCGTCTTGTGCGGACTGTGCTTTGCCGGTGATCTCTACTGTTGGCATATTTCAATTGTTTATGTGGGACCGGGTCTTGCGACAATTCTTGGTAATTTCCAGGTATTTGCCTTGACCATTGTCTCCCTGTTCTTTTTTGGGCAGCCGATTCGCGCTCTTTTCCTGGTCTCTCTCCCCCTCGCTTTTACCGGTTTATTTTTAATTATCGGTATTAACTGGAGTTCGCTGCCGGAGCACTATCAGCTTGGTGTTTATTTTGGCCTGGCAACAGCATTTTTCTACGCACTATTCATCTTGTCTCTGAGAAAGATTCAGCAGATAGAAAAAAATATCTCTTTCTTATATAATCTTCTGCTCGTCTCACTGGCCACAAGTCTTGTTCTGGCTCTGCTGATAATTATCTCCGGCATCTCGTTTAAAATTCCAAACCTTACTTCACTGGGCTCACTGGTCGGCCTCGGCCTGTTCAGTCAAACCATCGGTTGGGCATATATCACCAAGAGCCTGCCCCTGGTCATGCCGTCGATGGCAGGCCTGATACTGCTGCTTCAACCGTCTCTGGCTTTTTTCTGGGATGTTTTGATTTTCGATCGCCCCACCTCTGCAATTCAATGGTTTGGGGTTCTCATTGTCCTCACGGCAATCTATCTGGGTATGCGTTCATCCCACAGAACAACTGACGGCAGATAAAAAATGTTGGCGGCCAAGCAACAAGGGAATATGTCATTGTTTGGCTATGGAAAAATTTGCAAGGGGAACTATAATAAGTGGAACACAAACAAGAATCATTCATTTAACCCAGGACAATCATGAAAGTTGTATCACACTACGAAACGCTCGAATCGAGCCAGTTTGACGGAGATGCGGTAAAAGGTGTGGCAGGGAGAATTGCCATCGGCAAAGAAGATGGTGCAGCCAATTTCTGCATGAGAATTTTCACCGTGGCTCCCGGCGGTTTTACTCCGCGTCATTCGCACGACTGGGAACACGAAATACTGATTCATGCCGGTGCAGGTCAGGTTCTGCAAGCCGGTCAATGGACTGATGTATCAACGGGGTCGGTGATATTTATTCCGGGCAACGAAGATCACCAGTTTCGCAATAACTCCGATGCGGATCTGGTCTTTGCCTGCCTGATACCTAAAGGTGCCCCCGAGCTGTAACTTCTCGGCCCCCCGGTACCGCTCCAGGCTATTTACCCAACAGGCCTTTACGCAAGTCCTTACCAACGGGCTTTTTGCCGAGCCAGATGGAGAGCAGCAGGTCGTTAAACGCTTTACCGGTGATAATACCTCTTTCCCGGTTTGCTATGGTGACCTGCGTCCCCGTCTCGGGAATATAGTCAAGGACAATCCGATCCCCTTTTTTGACTGATTCAAACATTGCGTTGAACGTTTCCATCTCTTCTTTCAGCGTGTCGAGCTGTTGGGGACTTCCGTTGTTTTTGAATCCCTCATTCCAGGCCTCAACCAGATCTTCTTTTCCCACTTTACTATAGAGAAAATGCATGATCATCTGTTTTCCACCCGCGTCATTGATGACCGACTCTGCGTTGTCACTCTTGTTTTCAAGGTAGAGCATGGCCAGGTATACCTTGAAAACAAATTTGGAGCGAAGGCCCGTTCCGTTTAACTGCAGAATTGTTCCGTCCCTTTGACTTATTTCTTCAGCCACATCCACACCTGCAATCTCCAACGCCTGAACCGGTAAGACGAACATCAGGGTCACAGCCAGTGCGGTAAGCAATCTTGCAATCATAGGAGCCTCCTCAGTTTGCCCGGAAAAACATCACGGGTTCTTCTTATTTGTATTGCTACTCTTGGAAAACAAAAAAAAAAGATAAAAAGCAACAAAAAAGCGTTGGGTGATCACTTGGTGATACCCCTCTGGCTGTATCCTTATCCTCAATGATACAAAAAGAGGAGGAAGACGATGAAACAGATGCATGGGTTAGCCACACAGACAAATTTTCCAATTTTCACTTCAAAGCTTGGTGAAAGGACCTTGTTCTTCAGTCTTTGGAGTAAGCTGAAGCAGAAAATGAGTCAGCATGTGCCAAGCCGCCGCCACCTCCTGCTTTCAGGAGCGGCGACGGTCGGCATCACCGTGCTGGTTGCAGCAACCAGTTATTTATTTTTTATACAGCTAGCTGCCAATGGATGGTAGAAGCTGTTAGAAAAATCATTCTTTCCAGTCGGGTCTGATGTGCAACTCGGTTAATTGTTTTCGTTCAACCCGGGATGGGGCATCGGTGAGTGGGCAGGTTGCTTTTTGGGTTTTCGGAAAAGCGATAACATGTCTGATCGAGTCACTGCCGGTAATTAACATCAACAGCCGATCAAGGCCGAAAGCAATGCCCCCGTGGGGCGGGGCTCCATACTGGAGGGCTTTGAGGAGAAAACCAAACTTTTCTTCGGCTTCTTCTTCGGTAATAGACAATGCCTTCAAGACTTTAAGTTGGATTTTGGGATCGTGAATACGAATTGAACCACCGCCGATTTCAGTACCGTTTAATACCAGATCATAGGCCCTGCTGTACACACTGCCGGGATCTTCGTCTAACTTGTCAACATCGCTTTCCCGTGGCGCGGTAAAGGGGTGATGAAGTGCCTGAAACCGCTTTTCTTTTTCGTCATATTCAACAAGGGGAAAATCGGTGACCCAGATAAAATTAAAGTCATTTTTGTCAAGCATCTCAAGCCTTCGGGCCAATTCGCAGCGCAATTCCCCCAGCACCTGAAAAACGATGGAAGGTTTGTCTGCACCGAAAAACAGAAGATCGCCAGGCGCCGCCTCAAGGGTTTCAGCAATCCTTTGACGCTCAGCATCGGAAAAGAATTTGGCGATTGGCGATTGCCAGCTGCCGTCTTCCTTCACCTTGACCCAGGCCAACCCCCTTGCTCCGAATTGAACGGCAAAATCAGTGAGATCATCAAGTTCTTTGCGGGTAAATGTGGCACAGCCCTTGGCATTAATTGCCCGAACAGTGCCCCCGCTCTCAGCCGCTCCTCTGAATACCTTAAAGTCACAGGCGGCAGCAATATCAGTCAAATCGACAAGTTCCAGGCCGAAGCGGGTATCAGGGCGATCGGTGCCGAATCGAGCCATGGCCTCATCATAGGCGATTCGTTTAAATGACTGGCCAACATCAAGGTCCCGGGTCTTTTTGAATAAGGCAGCAATCATACCCTCAACTACGTCAATCACCTGCTCCTCATCAACAAAAGACAATTCCATATCGATCTGGGTGAATTCGGGCTGCCGATCGGCACGGAGATCTTCATCTCTAAAACATTTTACAATCTGATAATAGCGGTCCATACCGGCAATCATCAAGAGCTGTTTGAACAATTGGGGAGACTGGGGCAACGCAAAAAACCTTCCGGCATTAACCCGACTCGGAACCAGATAATCCCGTGCGCCTTCAGGAGTTGATTTGGTCAACATCGGTGTTTCGACGTCAATGAAACCTTTCTCGTTTAGATAGTCTCTGATCGACTGTACCGCCTGATGCCTGATCATCAGATTAGCTGTCATATCGGGTTTTCTCAGATCAAGATACCGATACTGCAACCGCAGATTATCCGACACTTCGGTTTCTTCATCCAGTGGAAACGGTGGCGTTTCACTGGTATTGAGAATGTTCAGACTGTCGACCAGTACCTCAATTTCACCAGTGGCAAGCTTGGGATTGGCCATATCTCCTGGACGCGGCTCCACCCGACCCTGTACTGCAATAACCCACTCGCTTCGCAGGCGATGGGCCTTGGCATGGACTTCCGGATTCACCTCCGGATTGAACACTACCTGGGTAAGTCCTTCTCTATCCCGCAGATCAATAAAGATCACGCCTCCGTGATCGCGTCTGCGAAGTACCCAGCCCATCAAGGTTACCGTTTCTCCCACATTGGCCAGGTTCAAGTTATTATTGTGGTGCGTCCTGCGCATTGTTCCCAAAAAATCCATAATGTTAACTCATAGCCGGTATAACCCGACCTCGTTGTTGTATTTATTGTTGTTAAAGAACACGTCTATCCTAATGAAGATTCTGTTCCTGTATTGTCCGGCTGATCGATTTCGCTTCAAGCTTCAGATCAGTCTGTACTCCCGTCGCCATATTACGCAAAGGCGCCTGCATATTCTCTAGCTCCTGATCACCAATAATCAGCACATAACCGGCGCCTGCACGGTCAGCCTGCTTCATCTGGCTTTTCAGGCTTTTGGCTTCAAAATCCATATCTGCCTTTATCCCGTCAAGCCGCAGCGCATGCATGAGTTCGAAACAATGATCTGAAGCTGTTTTGCCAAGACCGGCCAGGAACAGATCGATCTCTGAAACCGTATCGCGTGCCTGCCCCTTTTGTTTCAGAAGCAAGACCAGCCGTTCCAGGCCCATCGCAAATCCAATACCCGGCACTTTCGGACCGCCAAGCATCTCGATCAGCCCATCATAGCGGCCACCGGCACAGACGGCCGATTGAGCGCCCAGTTCATCGGTCACAAATTCAAAGGTGGTGCGCACATAATAGTCTAGTCCCCGAACCATGAATTTGTTGACCGAAAAAGCGACATCAAGACGTTTAAGATCCTCTCTTACTCCGGAAAAATGATCACTACATGTCTCACACAGATGTTCAATGACGGACGGCGCCTCACTGACCTGCTCCCGGCACCCCGGTTTCTTACAGTCCAGAACCCGAAGCGGGTTGGTCTTACTGCGCCGCTTACAGTCATCGCATAAGAGTTCAAGACGCTGGTCAATAAATTCAAGCAGTAGTTTTCTATATGAAGGTCTGCATTCCGGACAGCCGAGAGAATTTATCTCAAGGCTTACGTCTACACCTATTTCAGAAAACATCAGGCTCCCCATCGCCATCAATTCTGCATCAAGCCGGGGACCGGCAGAACCAAGAACTTCCACGTCCATTTGATGAAATTGCCGCAACCTGCCCTTCTGCGGCCGCTCATGACGAAACATCGGGCCAATGGTAAACAACCGCTGTACCGGTTTGGCAACGTGCAGGTTGTGCTCGATATAGGCACGCATCAACGATGCAGTAGCTTCCGGCCGCATAGTTACCTGTTTGTCAATAAAGGTGTACATCTCCTTTTCAACAATATCGGTATCAGTCCCGATAGAACGGGCAAACAGATCCGTTTTTTCAAGAATCGGCAAACGGATCTCGGAAAAATGAAACCGCTCCAAGACATCTCTGAGAACAGTTTCCACCCTGCGCCAGAGAACGATGTCTTCCGGAAGTATATCTTTAAAGCCATTGAGGGCTTTGATTCTCAAATCATTTCCTCCACGCATATATTGATAAAAAAACATATAACTTAACTGCAAAAAATGAATTTTGTCAAGTGCTGCTGCTGTGTTCCAAGCTTCTTCCGCAAGAGTTGGGTAAAAATGTATCTCCCTGTTGTAGTGATATTTTATCAACACCAATTTCACCCATTACTGTGAACCGTTTTGATTCTCTCAAGGCTCTTTATACTAGACATGGCTTGACAAAAACCAGCAAGACAGGCATTATCGATGCTCAATATTGTAACCCGATTATTATACGGATTGAGACGATCTGCCCCTCAACGAGACTTGTGATAGGCTCGATAACCATAACGGTTATCACAGAAAAGGCAGCACCAGCAGTATCAATTTAGCCAAAGGGTGGAAATCTCATTGTAGTGTGTTTTTATGAAAAATTCGGGTTAGGCATTATTAAAAGGAGTTAGACCGCATTATGAAATTACCGTCTTTGCAGATAGGAAATCTGACAGCGAAAATCCCGTTAATCCAGGGAGGAATGTCCATTCGCGTCTCCACATCCGCCCTGGCCGTACCGGTCACCGAATGCGGCGGCATTGGTGTTATCGGGGGTTCCGGCATTCCGGCTGATGAAGTGAGAGAAGACATAGAAAAGGCCAAACAGGCAACAGATGGAATCATTGCCGTCAATATCATGTATGCGGTGAAAAATTTTTACGAACTGGTCATCGCCTCCATTGAAGCAGGAGTTGACCTGATCATTACCGGTGCAGGTTTTTCCCGAGACATTTTTAAGATCGGAAAAAAACACAATATCCCCATTGCCATGATCGTCTCTTCCCCGACCCTGGCCAGACTTGCTGAAAAATTGGGCGCTGCTGCTGTCATTGTTGAGTCCAAGGAAGCTGGTGGACATTTAGGAACTGACCAAGATCTGCGCACCATTTTTCCACCCATCAGGGACGTGGTTAAAAAAATTCCGCTGATTGCCGCCGGCGGTATAACCAATGGCTATGAGATGGCGGAAATGATGGATAAGTACGGTGCCGACGGTATACAGATTGCCTCGCGCTTTGTCTTAAGCGAAGAATGCGATATCTCCGATGAATTCAAACAAGCCTA
>JAQYVS010000408.1 GCA_030145365.1 Desulfofustis sp.
CCTTCGGATAAAATAGAATTTGACAAAGCCCCTCAAATGAAAGCTGTTGAGATAACGGATAAGACCATAGAGCTTCTTGAATCAGGCCAGTATCAGTTCGGCCGGTTGAACTTTGCCAACGGTGATATGGTGGGACATACAGGAGTCATTGAGGCTGCAATTGAGGCTGTTGAGACCGTTGATGCGTGCATTGGAAGATTATTGAACGTTGTTGAAAGGCTCGATGGGATTGCCATTATTACTGCTGATCATGGGAATTGTGAAGAGATGTTCACAATGGAAGGAGGGGAAAAAACCACCAAAACCGCGCACTCCTTAAACAAGGTTCCCTTCTGTATTGTCGATTCCCTTAACAGGGGAAAATACAAATTTGCACAACTTGAAAAAGCCGGTCTCAATAATGTAGCTGCCACAATCTGCAACCTCCTTGGTTATGAAAAGCCAGTGGAATATGATTCTTCTCTTATAGCTTCGTGAAAAGTGGAGGGAGCGCTTATGTCTCAGGGATTGTACATTACCAGTGCGGCGCCGCAGAGCGGTAAGCTTGTCGTTGTTTTGGGAGTTATGGAAATCTTGATGGGGCAGGGGCGAAAGGTCGGTTTTTTCCGTCCGGTTATCTGGGAAGAGGAAGGGCGGGATAACGCCATTAATCTGATTGCCGCCCGATACAATCTCGAGTATCCCTATGAAGCCATGTTCGGCTGTCACAAAGATAAAGCCCGAGAACTACTCACCAGTGACCGCTCTGCTGATCTTCTCAATCTCATTCTTGATAAATACAAGACCCTGGAGAGTCAGTGTGATCTCGTGGTCTGCGCGGGAACCGATTATGTCAGTAATGCTTCCGTTTTCGAGTTTGATTTCAATGTTGATGTAGCCAACAATCTGGGCTGTCCAATCCTGCCTGTTGTAAAAGGGCTGGGCCGCGACACTGTCCAGATCGACAGTGCAGTGCGTCTTCTTTTGGAAAACCTGGAGGAGAAAGGTTGTGATATTCTAGCACTTGTTGTGAACCGAGTTGCAGCGGACATGGCGAACAAGGTGGCCGCTGTCCTGCAGACCTCACTGCCCGGCAATGTGCCGGGATATGTGATCCCGGAGCATGAACTTCTCGGAAAACCTACGGTTGGAGAGATCGCCAAAGCCTTGAACGCCGAGTTGTTGAATGGAGCAGAGGAGGGCCTTGACCGTGAGGTGCGGCATTACAAAGTCGCGGCCATGGAATTGCCTAACTACATGGAACATCTGGAGGAAGGCAGCCTTATCATCACCCCTGGTGATCGTTCCGATATTATTCTCGGAACACTCCTCTCAGACGTTGCCACAACCTACCCTCAGGTGGCAGGCCTGATTCTTTCGGGTGATTTAAAGCCTGCCCCGCAGATACAACAACTGTTTAAAGGCCTCAAAAAGTCTCAGGTTCCTGTCTTTGCCGTCGCTACCGACACCTTCACCACTGCCATGCATGTCAGTTCGGTGGAAGGGCTTCTCCTGCCCGAGAGCAAAAGAAAAATTGCAGCGGCATTGGGTATCATGGAGGCAGGCGTGAACGGCGCTGAACTTATGGAGCGCATCGCTGTTTCACGCTCAACCCGGGTGACACCGCTCATGTTCGAGTACTATTTGATTCGGCGGGCAAAATCCGTGAAACGGCATATCGTTTTGCCGGAGGGGACCGACGACCGGATCCTGCAGGCCGCTGAAATCCTGCTTTTACGGGAAGTTGTTGAACTGACTCTGCTTGGCGACCCGGATGAGATCAGCCGTAAGATAGGATCTCTTGGTCTTTCCCTTGGCGAAATATCTATCATTGATCCGGGAAACTCGGAGCTGCGCGAAAAATATGCCCAGGCCTATTATGAACTCCGCAAGCATAAAGGCATTTCAGCGGAGATGGCATACG
The DNA here is from genome assembly GCA_030145365.1 of Desulfofustis sp. Taxonomy (GTDB): domain Bacteria; phylum Desulfobacterota; class Desulfobulbia; order Desulfobulbales; family Desulfocapsaceae; genus JABDQA01. The sequence continues at coordinate 1,904 of JAQYVS010000408.1, forward strand.
ATGCAATGGCTGATGTAAGTTATTTCGGTACCATGATGGTGCATCACGGCGATGCTGACGGCATGGTTTCCGGCGCAGCCCACACAACCCAACATACCATCAGGCCTTCTTTTGAGATCATTAAGGCAAAGCCTGGCTGTTCCATTGTCTCAAGCGTTTTTCTTATGTGTCTTGCGGACCGCGTTCTGGTGTATGGCGACTGTGCAGTCAATCCGAATCCGAATGCCGAACAGTTGGCTGATATTGCAATCAGCTCGTCAGAGACTGCCCAGATGTTCGACATAGAGCCCTTCATTGCCATGCTGTCCTATTCAACCGGTGAATCAGGTAAGGGGGAAGATGTGGAGCGGGTCAAGGAAGCGACACGGCTTGTCAAAGAGCGCCGGCCTGACTTAAAAGTAGAGGGGCCCATCCAATATGACGCGGCTGTGGACGCCGGGGTTGCCGAGTCGAAATTACCTGGCAGCGAAGTGGCCGGCCGCGCCACCGTATTCATTTTCCCAGATCTCAATACCGGCAACAACACTTACAAGGCAGTGCAGCGGTCCGCCAAAGCAGTGGCCATAGGGCCGGTGCTGCAGGGTTTGAATAAACCGGTCAATGATCTCAGCCGGGGCTGTCTGGTGCCGGATATTGTCAATACGGTTGCCATCACCGCCATACAAACCCAGATAGAAGAGTGAATTGATCTGATTTGTACGGCTGGCCTGCACACTGCACAGCGGCAATCTTGATATTGCCTTACACATACCCTATGCCGATGACAACGAAGATCAGGAGCATCGGATTCTCTTTTAGCAATTGAAAGATGTCAATCGCTCATGAAAAATTGATTAATGGATGCGTCTTGGAAAATTTGAGAACTGGATTTCAATGTATAGATAATCGGGAAGTGTTTCTTCCTGGTGTTTCGAGTGTGGTGTTCATGGGAGATATCGGTTGCACTTTTTTCCCGGAAACATGCCGGCCGATCCTGGCAGAAATTTTAAAAATTGAAACCGATCTTTTTATGGTTCTGGGGGACCTGGCATTCCTTGGTAAGGCAGATGAACTCCAGAATACCATTAGCTTCTGCAACCAGCAGGTAAGCGTCCCCATATTTGCGTTGTGTGGGAATCACGACCTTCCGGGATATTCTCAGGTCCTTGGCTTGAAGAATTATGCAATCATCCTGGATAATTTCGTCATACTGGTGCTCGACAACTCCGATGGCTCATTCCAGGCCAAGTCCCTGGCTTTTACCAAAGAGATACTGAACAAGTATACGGAAAAACGGCTTCTGATTACCTTCCACGTGCCTCCTCCCAGTGATTTGAAGGCAAAAGCAATGGAATACAGCGAGTGGCAGAAATTCACGGCCATAGCCGATGCCCATTTAGACCGAATCGACTCCGTTTTAACCGGCCATCTCCATGCGTTTCAGGAATACCACCTTGACGGCTATCGCATTTTTATCACTGGTGGAGGAGGGGCCCCCCTTTACGACTTGGAGGATGATCCCTTAAAGTCGCATCATGCAATCAAGGTGTCATCGTTTCAAGCCGCAGCATTACATTATGATGTCATACCGGTGGAACCTATTACCAGTTGAACAGGTGAAAATGCAGAAGAGACATGAAGATTGTTCCATAAATTATATTGCGGATGACGACAA
>JAQYVS010000425.1 GCA_030145365.1 Desulfofustis sp.
ATCTATTATTGGGGCAAGCAAGATTTGACACTACATATCCACTGTACATCTTGTACCCGACAGAAACACGATAGCTTGATTAAATTCCCTGGTCCAGTAATAAAAAATTCATCGCCGGGCTGCAGAACAAACTCACTCTCAAATCTTCATTGATAAAGAAAAGAATAGTAATAAATATGTATAAACTACCATAACCGTATCTCCAGCAGCTCTGTCCTACCCATACCGTATCCAAGCATCTCTCCTGTATTGTATTCTAACCAATCATTTCTTAGGCTAGGATATCTGCTCTTAAAGTAGTGTCACTCATGCATGTACATTTCGTTTGACCTGGAGGATTTGGTTGAGAGACGGGTGTGCTGGTTTATGGATACGGATAAACTATACCATATAGATATTATCTATATTATTATAGTTCAGTTTACTTTGTCAGGTGTATTGCTGAATTCTCGCATGCGAGAAATTGAATTGACCTTGCTCAAAGATGCTGCCAAGATAATTCAACAATGAGATAATGGTCGTACTGTTTTTCTGGACTACGAGTGTTTATCTGGCACCTGATATCCAATGTGAAGAGTTACTTCGACAACTGATTTTTTATAGCCCCCCGGCAGGTGTCGATTTGACCCTGCTCTTTTCCCGGCCGGGGCTGCTTGGCGAAATGATAGCAGACGAACTGGAGGAGGAAGCCAGAGCCAAGAAGGACAATGAATCCCTGACCCAAGAAGAGATTTGGGATGATGAGTCATTGAAGTAAATATTAATACTATAGTATAGTTATACTTTCTTCTAAATCTTCAGATACGAGGTTGTTATGTCCAAGTGGATATCAGGCAAGCAGATAATAAAAGATAAAATCCAGCCCATTGACCTGTTTGAGGAGTATGTTCGCAAAGGCTTACAGCCATACAGCCAAGCAGGACGCCCTATAACGCCATATGAATTACTCGAAGATATTTATGATGAGATGCTCGCTGGAGCCGACCAAGGTAAATCGCCCTTAACTATTGAGGGGAACGAAACTGATGGTGGAGATAAAGTTGTTTATGTCCGCAATTCAATCAATCTTGAAATACACATTAAACAAAAATTAAAACGCATTGAGGATATTTCTTGGCAGGATTTTCAATTACCAGAAGTGGACAGTGAGGCAACAGCTCTACTGAATCAACTATGCCAATGTATTTACAAAAAACACGAGGTCAGTGGTAAGCCAGAATCAAAACCGGCAAAAAAACCTCGCCCTGAACAGCTGGCTAGAGAAAAATGTAGAGCGGTCGCAAAAAAGATATGGGCACACGACAAACCTCCATACATTAGAAGCTCGGATATGAGCAAGAGGCAGGAATTAGTAGAAGCCTCCGAGGGTGCCTGGAAATCTGGAACTGTTCGCAGATGGATTAGCGATTTGGCTCCAGACCGTAAGCCTGGCCTACGTAAAAAGAAGACAAAAAAATAACCTGCCTGACCTTTCTAATATCCCTTCCTCGCACAACATCACTTTTTTTCTAAAGAAACCTTAAGCCCACTATTCCCAGTACTTTCGAACTCTCGATAAACTACCGTCCTTCTCAGGAAAACAGTTTTCATTTTGGAAGGCATATTGTTTAATGATTTCAGCATGTTACACTCTCACCATCAGGAAAGTGCTGAAATGTCGACGGGTGTTTCTTTGTTATCAACTTTATCCCACGGTGCTGACGAGCAGTGGAAAGGTAAATGATATCATGGATACAACAAAGAAAGAAAACAGCAAAATCAGTCTGGCCGAGTTCATCTCTCAAAGCTATGAACTCTTCTGTACTGAAGACGACAGCGTTATCGCAATTTTAGGCGATGGCAGTAACCTGGCAATTAACAACATTAAATTTAAAAGGCGGTGTGCCAAAGATTACTTTCATACAACTGGAGAATACCCGTCTAACAAAGAACTGACCCAGGCATTGTCAGATGTAGGTCTGAAGGCTCTTGCCGAGGCTCCGGTAATCGAAGTCGTTGAAGGCAACCACGTTAGGCAGGAAGACAAGCACATTTTCCGCCAGGAGAACGGCAACCAGCTTATCGTGTCTGCTGAAGGCGTGGGGCCAGTTTCACGGGCAGACTCCCATGTGCATTTTTCAAAAGGCAGAGGCAACGGGTTTGTCAACCCGACTCCGACCGAGCTATCCCTAGTCGACATTTTCGGCAAATACTTGAACATGAAAACCGCGGAGATACTTCTGTTTATCGGTTGTCTCGTCAAATGTTTCATGCCTGGTCCCAACCCGGTAATGCTCTTTATTGGCCCGCAAGGTGCCGGCAAAACGTTGGCCTCAAAAATCTTCAAGATGATCGTCGATCCAGATGAGACCAATGACAGGGTGAAGATGCTGGACAACATGTCTGCAATTGGCGGCAAGCTCTCCGACGATCTCTGCAGGGAATCACATGAGCGGGTTTCGATAGTTACCACTATCAGTCAATTGATGCCTAACCAGGACCTGGTCGATAGGACGATAGTTTTTGACTTAAAGCCAATTCCAGATAATGCCAGGATACCAGAAACAAAAATCCTAGCTGAGCTGAGAAAGGACCGGCCTGCAATATTGTGGTGGTTGTTTTCCGGGTTGTCGTCAGCTTTGAAACAATATCAGAGCGTCGAACTTGCTTCCTACCCTCGCCTTGCTGATTTAGTTCAGGCCGTTATCGCTGCCTGCCCTGGTTTGAATGTGAACGTCCATGAGTTTATCGAAGTTTTGGACAGAAACCGGATTGAGTCTGTCGAGCGCAGCCTTAACCAGAATCCGGTCAGTGCGGCGATACTGGACTTTATGGATTCTCTTGAGGAGGACTCCTGGAGTGGCACCGGCACGGCACTTCTTGAGCAGCTCAATGAAAATGTTGTTGATGACATAAAGCAACACAGCAATTGGCCCAGCAAGCCAAACAAGCTGTCCGCTATGCTCAACAGGGCTGCTCCATTTCTTAAAACTAGGGACCTTGATATACAGTGGGCCAAAAGTGGTCAGCGGAGCATCACTCTTATCAAGCTGCAGGATGAGTCTGAGGAGCAGGA
>JAQYVS010000444.1 GCA_030145365.1 Desulfofustis sp.
CCAGGTTCCGAGTAGAAACGTGGAATTCTGCAGAGCCAGAGTCAATGATGAACCCATTAAACTGGCCATAATATGGGCCGGTGAGTTTCCTTCCATATGCTTAAAAGCGTAGTTCAACGGAACCATCTGCCTGAGGCCGGCGATAATATCAGTCCTGACATCTGGGTCGGCACCCTCATTGATTGTTAATCCTGCGGTGGTGTGAGGGTTGAAAAGAAAACAGATTCCAGAACCGACACCTCTGCCCTTTATCTCTTTTGCGGCCAGATGGGTGATGTCAATGAGTTCCATTGTTTTTGACGTCTTCACTGTAAACAATCCGCTTTTCATTTGTATTCTCCTCAGTCTGGCTGCATCTGGGCTGTACCTGTCGGGGTTTCTTGTATGATGAAATCAGAGATACTATATGGGGTTTTACCGGGGGCGTCAATGGTCGGCCCTACAGGTTGGTTGGAGCCTGATAATGGTTCACAGAAGTCTTTGATTTGAAAATTTCAACAATATGTTCTATGGTGGCCGTCGGATAAATTTATAGTGAAAATGATGAGGGATTGGATGCTTTTTTACCATGTATCCACAGCCATATAATCGACACCTATTCCCTTGACAGAACAGGGATTTCTGCCGATATTGTCTGGGTGATTAGGTTGTAATGTCAGAGTTGTTTACCAATTGTCGGATATTTCCAGGGATAAACAGTAGAGTCGTTCGCCTCTGAAACGAACTTCTGTTCAATTTGGAACATCAGCAAAATCAACTACAAAGGAGTACCGTGTGCTGGAACAACAGACAATAACTTCCGTGTGGATGTTAAGCCGGGAGTACGGCCACATGGCCGGCGCCGGCGGAGTGAAGGACGTTGTTTCGCAATTAGCTACGGCACTGGCCAGTGACAGAGGACGGAAAGTAACGGTGGTATTGCCCCGTTACGGATTCATGGAACCAACAAAACTCGGTTTCTCGCGCTTGGCTGACCCTCTTGATCCTGACAGATTACTGGAATTTGATGTTGTCATGGATTACACTGACCTGGAGCGACAGGAACGGGTCGGCGTCTGGCACCAGGTTGTTGACAAGGTACATATCTATCTGCTTGAGGCCAAGCGCTTTCTTGAAAAAAATGGCGTCTATACGTACACCAGAGAAGAGTTTCAGCACGAGTCCTGGAAAGTTCAGGGTGTTGGACATATTGATTACTTTGCGATGAACATCCTGCTGCAGAAGGGAGGGCTTGACCTGATCATGCTGCTCGATGAGAGACCGCAGATTATTCACTGCCACGATGGACATACCGGCGTCGCCCCGGCCATAATCCGGGAATGCTCGGGATATCGGAATTATTTCAGAAATACGGCAGCGGTGCTGTCCATCCATAACGCAGGCTCCGGGTATCATCAGGAAGTCTCCGATCTACCGTTTGTGAGAGCCATAACCGGCCTGCCCTGGCGGGTAATCAACAACTCCACGCTCGAGCACAGCTTCGATCCGTTTCTGGCTGCGGCTCCCTATGCCACGATCACTACCGTTAGTGAAAATTATGCCCATGAACTGCAGGACACGGATGCCGATTATCTTACCGGTTGGCTGGGGCATCGGCTTCTTGACAGCGATGTAACTATTACCGGAATTACCAACGGTGTGGATCCGGCTGAATTCGATCCTGTCAATTATAAACAGATGGGTTTGGTGGCCGGGTTTGATGTTGGTGATGAGTCGGATGATCTCCGTGGCAAAGGTGCATGCAAAGAGGCACTGTTTAACGCTTTGGCGGGGCCAGCTGATGCTGAAGAGGATCGTATTGGCTTTTTAACACAAGATTACACTGTTCCGTTGTACACATTTATCGGCAGACTCAGTGAGCAGAAGGGGGTGGATATCCTGATTGAAGCCATCGGATTGTTTCTAGAAGAAACACGTGAAGCAGCATTTGTCTGTCTTGGCGATGGCGGAGAAGATTTGGAGGAGGCTTTGGCAGCTATTGCCCATGATGAGCGGTTTCTGGGACGCGTGTGTTTTCTGCGGGGCTTTGATCCGAAGCTGGCAAACCGGGTATACGCAGCTGGAGATTTTTTTATTATCCCCTCAAGATACGAGCCATGTGGGTTGACGGACTACATTGGCCAATTATTTGGTAATCTGCCCATTGTTCATTATATTGGCGGATTGGTAAAGGTTGTGGATAATAAAACAGGCTTTACGTACCAGGAAAATAGTCCGGAAAATTTGAACGAGGTGATGCGCCGAGCGGGTGAGGTCTTTCTTGATCCAACGCGGATACGAGAGATGCAGCTGGCTGCGGTGAATAAGATTAAGCAGTATCATACCTGGAACCTGGTGATGCAATCCTATGTCCAACTCTATCAAAAGAGCTGGGTAGGGGGGCCGGTATAGTCTGAGGCGACAAAGGTACTGTCGAAGGTGTGAACGAAGTTCTTAGAATAATCAAATTAAACGAAAATGGAGATTTAACATGTCAGTAAGGATTGGAATAAACGGCTTCGGCCGGATCGGCAGAAATATTTATAGAGCAATGGATGAGGATCCGGCGTTTAGCGACATCGAGGTTGTTGCAATAAACGATCTCACCGATAACGCGACTCTGGCCCATCTGCTGAAATATGACTCGGTGATGGGAATTTCTCGGCACGAGGTGAGCAGTGATGATAACGGTATTAGCGTGGGAGGAAAAACCATTGCGGTGTCAAGTCACAGAAATCCTGCAGATATCAATTGGGGAGAGCTCGGAGTTGATTATGTTGCAGAGTGTACCGGTATTTTCCGGGATGCCGATTCTGCCGGGGCTCATATTGATGCCGGGGCTAAAAAGGTGATTATTTCGGCTCCTGCCAAAGGAAGTGTTAAAACCTTCGTGATGGGAGTTAACGAAGACGAATACGATCCAACCATCCATCATGTGGTTTCCAACGCTTCCTGTACAACCAACTGTCTGGCTCCGATGGCCAAGGTTATCCTCGACAATTTCGGTATCGAGCGGGGATTGATGACCACGGTACATGCCTATACCGGTGATCAGAGGCTGCTCGATTTTCCGCACTCGGATCTGCGCAGAGCCCGGGCCGCAGCGCTGTCGATGATTCCCACCAAGACTGGCGCTGCCGCCGCAGTTTCTCTGGTTATTCCGGAATTGAAAGGAAAATTTGACGGTTTGGCAGTTCGGGTGCCGACCCCGACGGTTTCTCTTGTCGATGCAGTGATGGAAGTAGAAAAAGAGACGACGGTGACCGAAGTCAATCAGGCCCTGAGCGAGGCTGCCAACAGGTATCTTGGTTATACCGAGCTGCCGCTGGTTTCCATCGATTTCCAGGGGGATCCACACTCCTCAATCGTTGATGGGCAGTGCACCAAGGTCATTGGCACAACAGTGAAAGTCATGAGCTGGTACGATAATGAGTGGGGATATTCAAACCGGATGCTGGATCTGATTCTGCATATGGA
>JAQYVS010000021.1 GCA_030145365.1 Desulfofustis sp.
TGAAGAAATCATCGCTAAAATAAAAGAACCAAATATGAGTTAAAGAGAGAGACCCCTTGGTAAGCTCTTAATTGTGGGTAAGCAAATCAGGTTAAGACTATTCCTGTTAATCTTTAATTGGTAGTCTTCTGTCTCGACTTGACCTTTCCACTGTAAACCTTGCTTATTTAACAATACAAAAACTATCCACCAAAAGGCCAATAGCAGCAACACGCTTAAAATTCCTACCTGAGTATTAAAAGGGTGTTATCTACTCCCTGAAGGGGGTATGGGGTGGGGTCTTGGGGGGGGGGGCTTAGTAAATAATATATTGTTGAAGTATCTTCCCTGCCCGCTTCGCGCCAAACAGGTCATATACATAATGTATATCATCTGTAACCCCGTCAACAGATATTAACGAGCATTATGCGGAAGGTTTGGGGAGGTGGAGTTGCTGGCTTATGGATCTACTTTGACGTTGTGATGTGGTCGAACAAAGGTGGGCTATGGTGGGGCAAAACGGCACAATAACACAATATCGATTAAGCCAAAAACACCTAAACGTTTGATTTTATTGGTGCCCCCGGCATGAATCGAACATGCGACACCAGGATTAGGAATCCTGTGCTCTATCCCCTGAGCTACGAGGGCAAATGTGGTGAGAAAAAGAGAATCGTCTAATGACTCAGGCGATTCGAGACAATCTTATATCATCAGCAATTGCTGGTGTCAATCTTCGTATCGTTCTTCTTGTGTTGTGCTTATCTTCCTTTCTCTAAGAAAGCGACTCTCCGTCCTGAAGAATCGAGCTGGTAAAGGCATCTTCTGTGGCCTTGCATTTAACGATACAGTTGCGGCAGATTTTCATATCTGGAGGAATCTGGGCGGATCCTCCAATTAGCGTTATACCGGTATAGAGGTGCTTGGGGTACAGCCTGTTGGCAATGTCGTGGTGATCTCCGGTCCCAACTACAGCGTTTTCACCAATTATCGTGAGTTTATCGCTTATAACAAGATCGATGGAAGCATTTCTGCCAACCAGACAATCTCTGAATAATATAGAATCCTTTATGACCGCACCTTCCTCCACGACAACCCCCGGAGAAAGTACCGAATTGATAACCGTGCCTTTGATAATGCAGCCAGAAGAGATCATCGAATTCTGAACCTTTGCACTACTGCAATACCTGGCTGGAGGGCGATCGGCTTTTTTTGCTTCGGCCTCTACGTTGGTGCGGATCTGCCATTTTTCAGGAGAAATTGAGCCATCGTTTTTCAGCAGATCCATATTGGCTTCCCAATATGCCTGAATTGTTCCAACGTCCCGCCAATAGCCATAGAATGGATAGGCAAAGACATTATCATTTTCAATAGCCCAGGGCAGTATATGCATACCAAAATCAATTTCGTTCTTGGAGCGGGCAAGGCTGGAAAGCAGATACTGGCGATCAAACACATAAATTCCCATAGAGGCCAAATTGGTTCGGGGAACTTCCGGTTTTTCCTCCCACTCGACGATTCTGCCGTCATCATTGGTTACCCCCGCCCCAAACTGGTGAATCTGCTCCATCGGGACCACCATCATGCCTACGGTCACATCAGCTTTTTTAGAACGATGAAAGGCGAGCATTGCATCAAAATCCATATGATAGATATGATCACCAGACAGAATCACAATCTCATCGGCCTCATTGGCCTCAATAAAATCTATATTACGCCTGATTGCATCCGCCGTTCCCTTATACCAATCGGAATTCCTTGATCCGGTTCTGGGGGGAAGGATCACCACACCACGGCGGCGTCCGGTAAAATCCCATGATTCGCCGGTGCTGATGTGGTTCATCAAAGACAACGGTTTATATTGGGTTAATACTCCGACCCGGGTCAAACCCGAATTCATGACATTGCTCAGGCTGAAATCGATAATTCTATAGATGCCACCAAAAGGAACGGCTGGCTTGGCTCTACTTTCCACCAATAAATTCAGACGGCTGCCTACGCCGCCAGCCAACAGGAGAACAAGGGCGTCTTCGGGTCTTCTCATCTCAGTACCCTCCCTGGTTCAACAACCTGCGGCCAAGTATTCCGGTCAAGCTCCGGAGAAATCGTTACCCCACGACCTATTTTGGTGCCTGCAGGAACCCGATTATTCCAACCGACAATCGCTATCTCGCTGGATGTATCTCCATGCTCCAGGCCAATTTCTATATTATCATCGTATACGGTGTTCACATCGGAAATTAATTTACTGAACCTGCAGTTTTTACCAATTTTGTTGCTGAAGAAAATTACCGAATCTTCAATAACGGAACCGGGTCCAACATGAACCCCAGAAAACAGAACCGAATTTTTTACCGTGCCCTCCACCACGCAGCCGTTATATATCATGCTGTTGGTAACATCTGCATCTTTTCCTATAAGCGCCGGTTGAAAGTCCCGTAAGCCGCGATGATCAAGGTTGGTTCTGATATCCCATTTTTCCAGATCCAGCAGCGGCTCATCTCCGAGCAGATCCATATTTGCATCCCAATACTCCTGAACGGTCCGTGTATATCCCCAGTAGCCGTCAAACTTATAGCCATAAATTTTACATCCCTGCTGCATCAATCTGGGAATAATATCACGACCGAATTCATAGGAATCGTCCGACTGATTTTCAGCAAGCGCCTTATAGAGAACTTCCGGTTTGAAACAGAGCACCGTCAGAGACGACCATTCCCCCTCAGGATTATCACTTTTTTCCTGATAATTGATCAGCTTGCCTCCTCGATCTCCGTCTTCGTTGTCCAGGTGGGCCATGCCAAAACGGGACGCACGTTTTTTAGCGACCCGCTTACAGACAACGGTAAGATCGGCATCTTTTTCATGGTGGTAAGCAATTACCTCCCTGTAATCCATCTGATAGATATGATCACCCGACAGGATTAAAATTTCTTCCGGGTTATGATATTTGACAAAGTCCAGATTTTTATAAACGGAATCCGCAGATCCCCGATACCAGTCGTTCTGTTCCGAGTCGATGAATGGCGGAAGAATGGATACACCCCGGTACCTGCCAATCATGTCCCAAGAAGCACCAGTACCGATATGATTTATCAACGAGTAGCTTCGATACTGGCTCAATATGGCAATCTGCTCAATCCCTGAATTCATCAGATTGGACAAGGCGAAATCAATTACCCTGGCAAATCCCCCAAATGGAACTGCTGCTTTCGGCCGGTAATAGGTGAGTACATTGAGTTCGTCGGCTCTTCCTCCGGCTAGAATCATCGCAAGTGTTGTTGGTCTCAACATTACACTTCTCCGTACAGTCAAGTTAAGGCAGGCCGATGCGGATCGACCTAATTTGATGTTACTCTCCGTACTGCTTGTCTGAGGGGTGTCTTTTGAGCGTGACTAATTCATATGACGCATGGTGAGACGCTTTAACGTCTGGGTATTGATGTCATACTCAGTGAGCTCAAGCGCTTTGAGCGGAATCTCCGCCCGGGCCGCCCCTTTATGGCCTCCAGCCGGCCCAAGGTGTCCAAACACCTTAGAAGCCAGTTTCCCTGCACTCTTACGATAGCCATCACACCGGAATATGACAACCAGTTTATCGTTGTGAATGCCGGAGACAAGTACCCAGTCGATATCTGATACGTGATTCAGAAAATCAGCAATAATCACCAGGACATCGGGGCTGCGAACCCGGCCAATATGAGAATAAAACTTTCTCTTGGAATATTGCAGTTCGTTGAGTGCCGTACTGAAATACTTGAGCTCCGAGCGGCGAAGATCGGTAAGTTCAAATTTTCTAACCAGATTCCGATTGGCAATATCGAATAGATACCTAAAAGAGATAGCATCGGCTAAACGAGCTTCCTTCTCAAAATCCTGGGTATCTACTTTGATGCCATAGAACAGTGCCGTCGCCAGAGCCACCGAAGGTTTCATATTAGCGGCACGCAGATATTCCACCATCATTGATGAAACGGCCCCATAATCAGGCCTAATGTCGACGTATGTTGCATCCCATTCGTTCGTGATCGGATGGTGATCAATAATCGCATCGAATTCTATTTTATCAAAATCCGGTAAATGATCGGGTTGTGAATCGATGATGATCTTTTTGGAATAATCGGAAAGCTTGACCGAATTGAGTCTTTCCAATGGAATTCTCAATCGTTCAATCATCTCGAGATTGTTAAGCCGGCTGATTTCGTTGGTATGGGCGATGGTAATATGTTTCACGCGGTATCTCAACAGCCGCTTAATCGCCATGGAACAGGCCAGAGAATCTGGATCGGCAGTTATGCAGACAAGAACGTCGTCATCTTTTTCAAATACGTCCCAAAACTCCTCCAAACGTATTTTTGCCGATTTTTTATATGATTGCTCGCAGAGATGAAAACCGTTCGCTTTTCGTTTTCTCGCCATTAATGGTAACCGTGACAATCTATGCTGACCGAAGGATGCATAATCAATCAAGCAATTGATTGACTACATTTCCCGCATATATTCCGGTCAGATTTTGTGCGTTTTTTAATGCACACAGCAGATACCTTGCTACACCGGCTTTACCGATCTGATAGCTGCCATATAGGTTGTCAGCCACCTCCTGTTGAGTTTTGTGTCATTTTGGTCCGGATCTATGAGACAGAAAAGCTGTCCGACGTTAACCAGTCAATTCCGGATCGCCGAACAGCCGCACGAGCAGACAGTATAACATAGTATCAACCTAAACTTCAAGTAAGATAAATGAATGTAACTCTCTGCAATGACAACAATTATCGTCAAAACTGTATTTTGGGAACTCGGAGTCCGTTACCCCAGAGCCAAAGAATCTGCCATCCAATCAAGCTATTTGTCTGACACGTGTCAGTTGTCCTAATTCTTGACTGAACCACAAGGTAATGGTAGGTAATGGTTCATTCTCTGATGTTAATTCTTTTGATAGAATGAAGGGCTCAGGCAACCTGGTCAGGCTTTTAATAATAGATAACGATGCTTAAAATTCTAGCAGTAGCTCTCGGAGGGGCTATTGGTTCTACCGGACGATACGTGATCGCATTGTTGGTGGGACGTCTCTCCAATTCCAATTACCCGATTGAGACACTCACAGCCAACTTGATCGGCTGCCTGCTTATCGGCCTGCTCTGGGGCTATTTTGAACGGGTGCCACTGAGCAATGAGTTCCGATTGTTTCTGTTTACCGGAATGCTGGGTGGTTTTACAACATTTTCAACCTTTGCCAGAGAAAATGTGCAGTATCTGAAAACGGGGGAACCGCTGTTGGCAGTATCTTACATTCTTGCCAGCAATCTGTTCGGGATCTGCCTTGTGGCCGTTGGTTTTATGACAGCACAATATCTTTTACGAGTAACCTGACGGGTTGTACTGACTATGAATTTACTTACCCGTTATCTGCTGGCCCAGTTTGTCCGATATTTTATGACCTTGAATGCGGGCTTTGCTTCCTTGTATCTGCTTATCGATTTCTTTGAGAAATTTGACGAATTTTCCGAAGCGGGTAAACCGTTGTCTTTGGTCATCAAATTTTTCATGCTCAACATCCCTTTTGTGGTCGATCAGATCAGCCCGGTTCTCATTCTCTTATCCGGCGTCATCACCCTTGGTATTCTAAATAATAACAATGAATTATTAGCACTCAAAGCGGCCGGCATACCCTTGCGGTCAATTCTCAAACCCATATTGATCGGCTCAACAACGGCCACCGTACTTTTTATTCTGGCGGGTCAATTCCTGTTGCCTGCAACAATAAGCACGACCAATGATATATGGTTTGAACAGGTGCGCGGCAAAGTACCCCTCGGTATATATCGAAACGGCCGCTATTATTTTAAGGGAAGTGAAGGTTTTTACTCATTTGAATGGCCGAACAAAGAGCGTCTTATTTTTAAAGATTTTTCCTATTCCACCTGGGACGAAAATTACAATGTCAAATCAGTAACTGTTGCTGAATTTGCCGACTGGACGCCGCCAATCTGGGCATTAAAAACCGGTCAGATCATCGAACATGATGAGTCCGGAGCATCATTTGTTGCCAAACCGTTTAAAATTTTCACCCAACGCTACCCTGAATCTCCAGACGATTTTCTGGTCCCGGAATATGAATCGGCTGAAATGTCCTTAACCAGC
>JAQYVS010000065.1 GCA_030145365.1 Desulfofustis sp.
ATTCAATGAAAACATTGTGGACGCCTTGGAGGATGGAGCATGTACTTGGCACGGCTTCCGTTTCCGAGCATTGTCTTTTTGAACCGCCGGGAACCAAGCCATACTCTAAAACACATCTTCTGCTGTACCGCGATAAAAACAGTCTCTGCCTGCTCAACCGTTTCCCCTATGCCAACGGCCATCTGCTGGTAGCCCCAGTTCAGCATGTCGGATGTATAACTGAACTTCAAGCCTCCGAGTTACAAGCCCTTACCTCCCTGGTACAGACAGCGACTACAATTTTGAAACGAGTACTTCAGCCAGATGGCTTTAACATCGGCCTCAACCTGGGCTCCGTTGCAGGAGCAGGAATTGATGATCATCTGCACGTCCACATTGTGCCACGCTGGAATGACGATCACAATTTCATGACGGTTCTGGCAGAAGTCAGAACCATACCGGAGCATATTCAAAAAACCTTTGTAACCCTACTTCCCGAGTTCCAAGGCCATTATCCATCACAACAATTTACAGCCAAATAATACGCATGAGTACTCCCCTTAAAATGACGCCGATGCTTCGGCAATACCTTGAAATAAAAGAACAATACCCGAATGAAATTCTGTTTTATCGGATGGGGGACTTTTATGAGATGTTCTTTGAAGATGCAGAAATTGCCTCGAAGATTCTCAATATCACTCTGACTTCACGAAATAATAAAGCGGATGCGGCAAGGATCCCCATGTGCGGGGTTCCTTACCACGCCGCTCAAAATTATCTGGGCAAGCTGGTACAAGCCGGAAAACGGGTGGCAATCTGTGAACAGACGGAAGATCCTGCCCAGGCCAAAGGTATCGTCAAGCGTGAGGTTATTCGTGTCGTTACTCCAGGCGTGGTGACCGACGATCAACTACTCGATGAAAATGAGAACCTGTATGTAAGTTGTGTTTGTCGTTCTTCTTCCGACGGCAGTCCGACCTGGGGCCTCAGTTACCTAGATCTGAGCACGGGTGAATTTCTGACCGGCGAATTTGCTGATGATGCCGAAATGGTGGAACAGGTCGTCGATCATCTGAACAGGATGGCTCCGGCAGAGCTGCTGATCGATGAAGACGATCGTGGAGGTTTGCAGTCGCTGCTTGACATCGTGCGGTTACATCTCTCGAATATCTGTATTACCGAACGCAGTAGCGACAATTTCAATCACGATTCCGCCAATCAGGTACTCACTGAGCACTTCGGGGTAATTAATCTTGAAGGGTTCGGTGTCGGAGCTATGCGTCAGGGTATTATCTCGGCCGGTGTACTTCTCGATTATGCCAGCGAGACCCAGAAAAGCGATATCTCCCATATCGAAAAATTGACCCCCATCAATTTCGATTCCATCCTGCTCATTGACGAGGCATCCCGGCGTAACCTCGAACTCACCAGCACCATCATAGGTAACAGGCGTGACGGCTCTCTGCTGTCCGTTCTCGACCAGACTAAAACTCCAATGGGGGGCCGTCTGCTGAGAAATTATCTGCTCCAGCCTCTGCAGGAAATGGATGTTATTACGCAGCGGTTGGACTGCGTTACATTTCTCTATAATCAGCCATCAACAAGACAGAAATTTAGGGATAGTCTGGAAGCGATTTATGACCTCGAGCGGTTGAACAGCAGAATGGTTCTTGGCCAGGGCAATGGCCGGGACGCTGTGGCGCTCAAACAGTCATTGCTTATTTTACCGGAAATACGGGGTTTGTTGCAAACCTGCAAGCCTGCAAAACTGGAACAGATCAGCAAAGACTTTGATGAGCTGCCCGATTTAGCCGAATTGCTTGAAAACTCAATCGCTGACGATCCACCGATAACACTTCGCGACGGAAACCTGATAAAGCCTGGTTTCAATGAAGAGCTTGATGAAATCATCCATCTGCTGCAAGATGGCAAGGCGCTCATTTTAAGTCTTGAGAACAAGGAGCGTGAGCGTAGCGGTATAGCCAAACTGAAAATCGGATTCAATAAAGTATTTGGTTACTATATTGAGGTGAGCAAGGCCCACCTCGATAAAATTCCAGAACACTATATCCGGAAACAGACCCTGGTAAACGCCGAACGGTTTATTACCCCGGAACTCAAGGAATTTGAAAGCAGCGTGCTTAACGCCCAGGAACGTCGACTTGATCTGGAGTACCAGTTGTTTCTGGAAATCAGGGCGAAGCTCGCTGAAAACAGTTCACGGCTGATACAGACCGCACACTATCTGGCTCAGATCGATGTTTTTACCTGCCTGGCTGAAGTTGGTCGACAATATCATTATATCAGGCCAGAACTGACAAATGATGGGACACTGGCGATCAGCGATGGCAGACATCCCGTCATAGAGCGTTCCCTGCCATCCGGGAAATTCGTTCCCAACGATATCAGCCTCGATCAGAGTAGAAACCAGGTTCTGATCATTACCGGTCCGAACATGGCAGGCAAATCGACCATTCTCAGGCAAACGGCGCTGATTGTCCTGATGGCCCAGATGGGTAGCTTCGTGCCTGCCCAAAAGGCATCCGTAGGTATTGTTGATCGTATTTTCACCAGGGTTGGAGCCATGGATGATCTGCGCCGGGGGCAGTCCACCTTTATGGTGGAAATGAATGAAACGGCAAATATCTTAAACAATGCCACCCCACGCAGCCTGGTAATCCTTGACGAGATCGGGCGGGGAACATCAACCTACGACGGCCTATCCATTGCCTGGGCTGTTGCCGAGGCCTTGGTCAATAAAGACAAGGCCGGGGTAAAAACCCTGTTTGCCACCCACTATCACGAGCTGACCGAACTTGCCAAAACCCACGACCGAGTGCAAAATTATTCCGTTTCCGTCAAAGAATGGAATGAAACCATAATTTTTCTCTACAAACTGGTGAAAGGCGGTACCAGCCGAAGTTATGGAATTCAGGTTGCGGCACTGGCCGGTGTACCAACAGACGTCGTAAAACGGGCCGAAGAAATTCTCAAACGCATCGATAAAGGCGATTTTGATCATCAATCCATCATTTTTTCAGCTCAGAAAAGAAAGAGTAAAAACAAGGTTCAGAAAAATCAGCCGAACCAGCTGCCGCTTTTTTCGGCTCCCAAGCATCCAATTCTCGAACTGCTCAACCAAATTGACATCGACAACCTCACCCCGCGCCAGGCTCTCGAACAGCTCTATCGTCTCAAGGAATTGCTGGATGGCTGATCGTTCATTTGGAACAGCTTGTTTTTTCTATGAAAACAGGCTATAGATTGCTCATTTGATAAAAAGCATTTAATTGGGGACAAAATCCCCGAAAGTATAAGGATTATAACCAGCCTTGTTTATAACGATATGAACATTCGCTTTTTTTCTATATTTCTTACCTTTTGCTTTCTTTTTCTCGGTTCAGTATCACTGTGCCCAGCAACATCTCCAAGCGATTATAATGGCAAGTCCGATCTCCAAGCCCACTATCAAAAAGCAAAATTTTTCTACAACCAGCTCAAAACATCTGAAAAACTCGGGGCTTCAAGAGGCAACTGGTTAAAAGGGGCTGGCAACTTCAGACGCATTTATCTGGCCGAGCCAAAGTCGGAATTGGCCCCAGCCTGTCTCTTCATGCTTGGCCGCCTCTACTACGATGCATTTAAGAAATTCGGGGAAGGAATTGACCTGGGCGAGGCAATCTCCTACTATCGCGATGTCGATACCCTGTTTCCAGGAAACACGCTGTCAGACGATGCATTGTATGCCGTCGGTGCTATTCTGCTCGAAGAAGTACACGACCCAACTCGGGCAGCCGAATCTTTTGCCAGGATCGTTTCCGATTATCCCGAAGGCGATATGATCTCCAAAGCCGAAACCAGGCTGAAAGTCCTTTCCCAGGAATTTGCAATTCCATTGCCCGAATCGATGATCAGTAATACCCAGATGATGAATCTGACCAATGTATTACCCGTCAAGTATTGGTCCTCCGAGGACTATACCAGGGTAGTCGTCAGAACTTCCGGGCCGACAACGTACCGAGAAGAATTATTGGAGAAGGTCGGTCACCAGCCTCGCAGACTCTACATCGATTTTCAGAATAGTTATATAGAACCACGTTTTCGTTCGCCAATCCCGATTGAAGACGGGCTCCTCAAAAGGGTCCGAACCGGCCAGTTCAGTCCCGATACCGTTCGCATCGTACTCGATATTGAATCCATTTCTGACTATAAAATATTCTCCCTACCTGATCCGTTTCGGGTGGTTATCGATGTTCGGGGCCAGGCCAAGAAGACCCCTACACTCACTGTGGCGCCGCTCTCTCCACCTCCGGCACCGCCTCCTCCGCCAGCGCCGCCCGAGCCGCCTGAACCACAGAAGCCCGAGGAGACCAAGACACGCGTGGCCAGCGAGATTTCAGCTGAAGCGGAACCAGATGATGTGGTGGAATCAAAACCGGATCAGGTAACTCCCCAGGAAGTACCTGCCGAAGTGTCTACAGCGGCGCCCGTAGCTGAGCAGGGGCCAATCGTGGTTTTACGTGAAAACAGAAAAATTGCTGGATACAATCAGACAAACGAGATAGCAGAAACTCAAGCAGACGGGAAAACTTCTCAGAAGCTCTCTCTTGCCCAGCAGTTGGGACTGGGTATCGGAACCATTGTCATAGATCCTGGGCATGGGGGCAAAGACCCGGGAGCCATGGCTTTTGACATGAAGGAGAAGGATATTGTACTGAAAATGGGTAAGCGATTGGCTGAACATCTGCGTAATGATCTGAGTGCCACGGTCATACTGACCCGGGACAGCGACCAGTTTCTGCCACTGGAAGAGCGAACAGCTATTGCCAACACCAACGCCGCCGATTTGTTCATATCCCTGCACATTAATGCCCACCCGTCGCCGGATATCAGAGGTTTTGAAACCTACTTTCTGAACCTATCCACCAATGCAGAAGCAATGCGGGTCGCAGCCAGAGAAAATGCGACAACAACACACCAGATGAGCGATCTTCAAGATATTTTGTCTGATATCATGAAAAACTCCAAGATTCATGAATCCACCCGACTGGCTGAGCAGGTGCATGGTTCCATTACAACTGGCTTATCAGAGCCACCTTTTACCTTGAAAAATATGGGCGTCAAGCAGGCACCGTTCTATGTCCTGATCGGCGCCGATATGCCGGCCATTCTTATAGAACTTGCCTTTATCAGCAATCCCGATGACGCAAAGAAGCTAGGCGACGATGAATTTATTGACAAAATGGCCCAGCAAATATCTGGCGGCATCAGTGAGTATGCCTACTCGATTACGGCCAGTCTATAAGCTGAAGTTAGCTCGAGAGTCTTTTGATTCACACCATAAAAAAGGCCGCCTCTTGATAGAGGCGGCCTTTTTTATGGTATTGGGATTTCTGCTATTTGAAATTCGCAGCCTGCAGACGAACAAGTGCTCTTTGCAAGGCAGATTCTGCTCGTACCACATTAACTGATTCATCGTGCGAAGAGGCCTGGGCCAAACGTTTTTCGGCCCGCTCCTTGGCCTTCATGGCACGATCCACATCTATCTGGTGACCAAATTCCGCACTCTCAACCAGAAAAGTAATTTTGTTATTGGAGACTTCACAAAAACCACCGCTGGTCATCAAGTATTCGCGCTTTTTACCGGATTCATATGATAAAATGCCCGTCTTGATAGTTGAAAGGAATGGGGCATGATTAGCTAGAACACCGAAATCACCACCATAGCCAGGGGCATTAACGATATCGACATCCTCATTGACCACCGCACCACTGGGTGTAACAACCTCCAATGTTATCTGCTGTGCCATTTATTCTGCCTCTGGTTTGGATTACTCTGACTTTGCTGCCGCAGCTTTCTCTATCGCCTGTTCTATGGTACCTACCATATAGAAAGCGTTCTCGGGAAGGTCGTCGTGTTTGCCTTCAAGAATTTCTTTAAAACCCTTCACGGTCTCTTCTACTTTGACAAAGGCACCGGGAATATTGGTAAATACTTCGGCGACGTGGAATGGCTGAGATAAAAATCTCTGAACCTTACGTGCCCTGGTTACCATTATCTGATCTTCTTCTGAAAGCTCGTCCATACCGAGAATGGCGATGATGTCCTGCAAGTCCTTGTACTTCTGCAGGGTTACCTGAACACCGCGGGAAACCTGGTAATGTTCTTCACCGATAATATTTGGATCAAGAATTCTGGAACTTGAATCCAGAGGATCCACCGCCGGGTAAATACCAAGCTCGGTGAGCTGCCTTGAGAGAACAACGGTACCATCGAGATGGGCAAATGTCGTTGCCGGTGCAGGATCAGTCAAGTCATCCGCTGGTACGTAGACACACTGTACCGCAGTGATGGACCCCTTGGTCGTAGAGGTAATACGTTCCTGCAAGGCACCAAGATCGGTAGCCAAAGTGGGCTGATACCCAACTGCAGACGGGATTCGTCCGAGTAGCGCAGAAACTTCAGAACCCGCCTGGGTAAAACGGAAGATATTATCTACGAAGAACAACACATCCTGTCCTTCTTCATCACGAAAATATTCAGCCGCCGTCAAACCGGTAAGACCTACGCGTGCACGCGCTCCCGGAGGCTCTGTCATCTGACCGTAAATCAGTGCTGCCTTGGGAAGTACACCCGAATCTTTCATTTCATGGTAGAGGTCGTTTCCTTCACGGGTACGCTCACCAACACCGCAGAAAACCGAAATACCACCATGATGCATGGCGATGTTATTTACCATCTCCATCATGACAACGGTCTTGCCACAACCGGCACCGCCGAACAGTCCCATTTTACCGCCAAGTGGAAAAGGAACCAGTAGGTCAATAACCTTAATACCGGTTGCAAGGACGCGAACTTCGGTATCCTGCTCGGTAAATGCCGGAGCCGGACGATGAATCGGTGAAGACTTGTCGGAGGTTATCGGGCCGAGGCCGTCAACCGGACGACCGACAACGTTCATGATGCGTCCGAGCGCCGCTTCGCCGACAGGTATCGTTATCGCTGATCCCGTATCGCGCACTTCCATACCACGTACCAGACCATCGGTCTGATCCATCGCAATACACTTACAGACATTGTCGCCGAGATGCAGGGCTACTTCAACGACCAGGTTGTCGGCTACATCAGAGATGGCCGGGTTGCTGATCAGCAGCGCATTCATTATGTTGGGCAGATTACCCGCTTCAAACTCCACATCCACAACAGGTCCGATAACCTGTACAATTTTTCCTATTCTCTGCTCACTCATCGGGCCTAACCCCTCCTATAAGTTTGAGATTATCTTTAAATTCACTAATTATTTAAGGGCTTCGGCACCGCCAACGATATCCATGAGTTCTGCTGTAATGGCAGCCTGGCGCGCCTTATTATATAAAATTGTCAAATTGGAAACAATGTCTTTACAGGCGTTGGTCGCATTATCCATCGCTGTCATACGAGCAGCATGTTCACTGGCACCAACCTCAAGCATTGAATGATAAATCATTACGTTGAGATAGAGTGGCTGCAGGACATCCATAATCTCTTCCGCCGATGGTTCATGAATGTACTCACCTGAAACCTGAGGAGCATCATCAGTTTCCTCATTTTCGACCGGCTGAACAGGAAGAAAATCTTTAGTGGCAGGCGCCTGGTTGGCAATGGAGCAAAATTCGCCATAAATCACTTCAACCTTGTCGGACGCACCGCTGAGGAAGTTCTCTGAAATCTCAGTGGCAATCTCCCGGGCATTGAACATCTGAAAGGTGCCCATAATATCAGCAAAGTTTTTGCGCACTTTGCCCGTGCGTTTGAGAAGCTGAAATCCTTTCTTACCGACACAGACGAAGCTGACAGTTTTACCCTCCGCCTCGTACTCCCTCATTTTTTTCTCGGCAAGTTTTCCGATTTTTGAATTGAAAGAGCCACAGAGGCCACGGTCGGAAGTAATCACCACTATTTCAACCGATTTAACATCACGTCTTTCCATTAATGGATAACTTCCGCCGGTGTTGGCTTTAGCAGACAGGTTGGACATGGTTTCATTGAACTTGGAGGAGTAGGGGCGAAACGCTTCCATCTTCTCCTGGGCTCCACGCAACCTGGCAGAGGCAA
>JAQYVS010000079.1 GCA_030145365.1 Desulfofustis sp.
ATTTTCTCAGAATTAAGCGGCGCAACAGCATTAAGGACATGGTGCAGCATTGGACGGTAAAAGACCTTGTGAAGCACTTTAGCCTTTGTTGATTTCATCCGTGTCCCTTTGCCGGCGGCAAGAACGATACTAGCTAATGGTCGGTGTCTGCTCATAATGTATCTATGAAAATGTGTCGTGTTGATAGCGGGGATTTTGGGACGAGCGTATCCTGTCAACGTACTTCTGTCAATGGGATTGACATAGATAGCTCGGACGGGTGGTGATCTTCTCAGGTGTTATCCTTTTACCGATCCAGCAAGCAGGCCGCGGATAAAATAGCGACCGAGTATGATATAGAGCATGAGTACCGGCAGCGCTGCCAGTATTGAACCGGCCATCGGCAGGTTCCAGCTGACCGCCTGCCCGCCTGCAAGCTGGGCAAGTCCAACGGTAATTGGATTTGAGGTATGTCTGGTCAGGCAGATACCCCAGAGGAACTCGTTCCAAACCTGGGTGAACTGCCACAGGCTGGTGACCACAAAACCTGGAATCGACAGGGGGAAGATGATTCTCGTGTAAATGGAGAAGAAACCGGCGCCATCGAGGGTGGCTGACTCCATCAGCGAGTCCGGGATCTGGGCGTAAAAATTTCTGAAAATGAGTGAAGTGATCGGCAGTCCGTATACCACGTGGGCCAGGACCAGGCCAGGTAATCCGCCGTATAGATTGATGGCTTTCAAAGTCTGAAACAACGGGATCAGGATAACCTGGTAAGGGATAAACATACCGAATAGAAACAGGGTGAAAACAATCTCACTGCCGGGAAATTTCCATTTTGAGAAGACATAGCCGTTGAGTGAACCGAGTACTGTTGAGAAAAAGGTTGCACTGACCGTTAGAATAAGAGAGTTAACGATATTGGGTTTCAGGAGTGTAAGTGCCTCTGAAAAACTGCTGAAATTAACTTCCGGGGGCAGTTGCCAGGATTGCGGCAGGCTGATATCACCCGGATATTTCAACGAGGTGATTAAGGTCAGGTGCACCGGAAGGAGATAGGCTATGGCCAAAAGAATCAGCACCGAATACAAGGCTATTTGGGCAAAGGGCAGTTTGATTGTCATTACCGCACCCTCCTTTGCCGATAACTGCTGATCAGATAAGGAATAATAAAGGTTGCGGCGATCAGAAATAGAACGATGGCTATGGCAGCGCCTTTGGCAAAATCATTGGCTCTGAAGGTTGTCAGATACATGTTCAGTGCTGGATGGCCTGTTTCCGCATTGTCGGGCCCGGTCATCGCGAAGATCAGATCGAACATCTTCAGGGAGATGTGAGATAAAATGATAACCGCACTGATGGTAATCGGTTTGAGCATCGGCAGGGCGATGTGCCGATAATAGTTTAGAGTCGTTGCCCCGTCGAGCATCGAAGCATCTCTGAGGTCCTGCGAGATACCGGTAAATCCGGCAAGATAGAGGGCCATTGTATAGCCGGAATATTGCCAGACCGTGGCCATGATGATTCCCAGAGTGGCCAGATTAAAACCGTGTATTTCTTCCATGAACAGCGCTTTCGGCAGGATATCTCCTGCCAGCCAGCTGAACAGGCCGATAAAGATTCCAGGTAGCAGATAGCGTTTGATCGATCTATCCGGGGCTTGCCTGACGATAAAGAGTCCACACAAAATCAATATAAAAGAGACGATGTATAGTCCGACCTGGATCAGATTCTGCCAATTAAACTGGAGAACGGAATTGGTGCTGGACAGCCACCTGAAACCCAGTGGTTCAAATCCGGCATAGGTCGGCAGTATATTTACCCCGCCCTGGGGAGCCAGCATCCAGCGCCAGATAGTACCGGTAACGATAAATGATAACGACATTGGATAGAGGAAGACTGTTCTGAAAATCGCCTCCCCCCGTGGTTTGTTGTCAAGCAGAATAGCTATGAATATTCCGGTGCCGATGGCTCCGGCTAAAAGCATCACTGAATAAAAAACCGCATTGACCAGATCCTGGCGAAAACCTCCCCCGAGAAAACTGGTGAAAAGATCTTTGTAATTAGTCAGCCCTGCGAAGTTGCGAATAGGATTTTCAGCCAGGGCCCCCACTCCCCCCCAATCAGTCAGGGAGAGCCAGAAGGTGTTGCCAATAAAGCCGTAAACAAATATTGCAATCAGGATGATTGACGGCAATAGTGTTAGAAAAGCTTTAATCCGGTCTTTATTCAGCATGATAACCGTCGGGGTTGATCCCGAACCGGCTCTCGCCGGATCGGGATCAGGGTTATTAAGCGTTATTTACTGATTCCGTTTTTAACTGCGATCTGCTGTGCAGCTTTGCCTGCTGCAGCAGCATCGCCGGACTTCAGAAACATTTCCATGACCGAAGCAAAATCGTTCATGAAACCTTCGTTAGCAGTAACGCCATGGGCCAGCGAGCCGACAATGCGATCTTTGCCGAAGTCGGCCGAAGCTGATTTGGCATAGTCGTTATATTTTGACAGATCGCTGTCGGTGCGGGCTGAGATGGAACCCTTGAGCGGGTTAAACGCATCACTGCCTTCCTGGCTGCCAAGTATTGAGAGCCAAGCCAGGACATTGTCGCGATTCGGAGCACCTTTCGGCAGACCGAAAGAGTCAGCCAGGAACATGAATTCCCCGCCGGTTCCAGGTGAGGCTGCCCAGCCAAAACCGCTTCCCGGGGCAAGCTTTTTGGTTGTACTCATATAACCTGCCGCCCAGTCGCCCATCACATTAAATGCCGCCCGTCCGTCAACTACCATATCGTTAGCCTGCTGCCAGGAGAGTGATGAAGCGTCATCGTTGGTATATTCGAGGACTTTACCGAATAATTCCCAGGCTTTTACACCTTCGGCACTGTCAAAGGCAAGTTTGCCGGCCCAGAGAGCATCCCAATTGTCAGGACCGACTGCGGCCAGGGCAACTGATTCCCACAAGTGATTCGCGGTCCAGTTTTGTGCCAGAGCCAGTGGAACGATTCCTTGTTCCTTGAGTTTCGGAGCAACTGCAAAGAAATCATCCCAGCTTGTTGGAGCCTTGATTCCCCATTTCTCAAGATTTGCCGGAATGTACCAGACAACGTTTGAGCGATGAATGTTAACCGGTACTGACCAGATTCCTGAATCGGTGCCGATCAGTTTAACCAGTCCTTCAGGGAAGGAATTCATCCATCCCTGCTCCTTGAACAGAAAGGTGAGGTCTTCCATACGATCGGCTTGTACCCAAGTACCGATGAGTTCCTGTCCTGCATGCACCTGGAAGCTGTCCGGCGGCTCGCCGCCGAGCATTCTGGTTTTCAGTACTGCCTTGGCGTTAACGCCCGACCCGCCTGTCACCGTAGCATTGATCAGTTCGACTTTAGGGTTTTGCTTCTTGTACAGATCGATCAGTGCCTGAAGTGCAGGGCCTTCATCACCGGCCCACCAGGAAAAGATCTCAAGCTGCCCCGACAGGTCTTTGGCCTGGGTCGGACCGCTGACGAACATGAGCATCGCAGCCATGGCAATGCACGCCGTTACAATTGTTTTCTTCATGGTTTTCCTCCTCTTAGTTGGTTAGGACAGTCCCGTATGGGACTGCATGATCCATCAATTAACGGATAGCCTGTTCGGTTTCTGGATCAAACAACAACAGGTTTTCCATATTGAAGCCAAGATTCATCGTTTCACCGGGACGGGCAGCTACTCGCCCTTCCAGTTCTGCGATGAAACTAGCGCCACCCATAGAAAATTCTAATATTGACTGACTGCCGACAATTTCCGAGACAATTATTTCTCCCTCCACAAGCCATTGTACAGGCAGGTTTTCCAAGGTCCCTTCTCTTTTTATTGAGTCCGGTCTGATACCTGCCAAAACCTCATCCCCGTCTTTACACGACTCAGGTAATGTGATAGGAAATTGACAGCCATTAAAGCTGATTGAATCTCCACCGTCATCACGATGTACTATTGCCGCTATAATATTTATTGGCGGATTTCCGATAAACCCGGCAACGAATTTGTTGTCCGGTTCTTCATACACCTCTATCGGAGTCCCAACTTGTTGAATATAGCCGTCTTTCAGGATTACAATTCGATCGGCCAGGGTCATTGCCTCGATCTGATCGTGGGTCACATAAATGGTTGTGGTTTTCATCTGCAGATGCATTTTTTTTAATTCCATTCGCATCTGCGTTCTGAGCTGGGCATCGAGATTCGAGAGTGGTTCGTCAAATAAAAAGACGCTGGGATTTCTGACGATTGCCCGTCCCATGGCTACGCGCTGACGTTGACCTCCGGAGAGTTCCGAAGGCTTCCGATGCAGATAGGGGGTTAACTCTAGGATGTCGGCTGCTTCTCTGACCTTGTTTTCTATCTCGGTTTTTGGCATTTTGGCCATTTTAAGGCTAAAGGCCATATTGGCATGCACCGTCATATGGGGATACAGGGCGTAATTCTGAAAGACCATGGCCACATTCCGATCTTTGGGGGCAACCTTGTTAACCGATTGGTTGTTGATTTGGATTTCACCGCCACTGATAGATTCCAACCCGGCAATCATCCTTAAAATGGTTGATTTTCCACAGCCCGAGGGACCAACCAGAACGATAAATTCATTGTCGCTGATGCTGAGATTTGCCCCATGGACGACTTGAGTTGAGCCGAACTTTTTGCTGACATCTTTTAATTCAACCTGGGCCATAGAGTTCTCCAGAAATTCAAATTATGGGCTGTTTCAACGCAGTCAAGTTGACTCTCTGATCACGAGTCTGGTGTCCAGCATGACCGTTTTTTCCTGCACGGGCGACTTGCCGCTGAGTATTTCGAGTAATAGGGTTGCCGCTGTTTTACCCATCTCATACGCCGGTTGATGCACCGTGGTAAGTGCGGGCCTGACCAGGCTGGCATTTGGATTGTCGGAAAATCCCACTATCCCGATCTGCTCGGGGATTTTGATCCGGTGATACTGTAAATACAGAAAAGCCCCCAGTGCCACCGGATCATTTATCGCAAAGAGTCCATCGGGCATTTCATCGAGTTTCATTAATTGCTCGGCTCCCCTGCGTCCATCTTCTTCGTGATACCCCCCGGCAATAATATATTCGGGCCGGATGGGCAACCCGTGATCTCTGAGTGCGGCTTCGTATCCCTCTCTTCTCTTTCTTCCCACATACAACGCATTTGAACCGGTCAGGTGGGCGATGCGTTTCCTGCCCGTTTCAATCAGGTGGGTTACGGCCTGGTAGGCGCCGTTGAAATCATCGACAATAACTTTACTTACTTTAAGCTCTTCGACCACTCGATCAAACAAAATAATTGGTAAACCCTGACGAATGACATTTTTTAAATGGCTGAAATCAATTGTTTCCTGAGAGGTTGAAACGAGCATCCCGGCCACCCGATTTGCGGCAAGAGCTCTCGTGTTAATAGTTTCGCGTTCAAAGGTGTCGTTGCTCTGGCACACCATAATGGTAAATCCGGCTTCGTAAGCCACATCTTCAATTCCACTGATAACGGTGGAAAAGAAGGTGTTGCGAATTTCAGGTACTATAACGCCGATATTGTTTGAACGCTTGTTTTGCAGGCTCTGGGCAATAAGGTTGGGCTGATAATTGGTTTTGCTGGCAATTGCCCGCACCCGGTCCTTGGTTTTTTTACTGATATCAGGGTGATCCCGTAAGGCTCTCGAGACGGTGGAGGCGGAAATGTTGAGCCGTTTAGCAAGATCGTTGATAGTGATATGTCTCATCGTTTCTTCAATCCTGTGTACCAGGAACTATCCAGCCGTGTTCAGCAAAACTGCAGATTCCAGGTCTGCCAATTCTGATTGGAATGACCGCGTCTCTGCCAAATATCTGCTCCATAAATTGGCGATAGGCTGCAAACGATTCATTGGCAATGTAGGCCTGCACTGTACCAGCGAAGCCACCCCCATGTACCCGGCAGACAGCTTCCGGAAAATAGTGATCACTTAAAGATCTGGCCAGCAGAATACCCTGTTCACGGGTATTGGTTGAGGAAGCGCAATTTTGTAGAAGCTTGCAGGATGATTCGCCGGATTGTTTCACAAGTTCCAGAAAATAGGTGAAATTATTATCCTGCAGAGCTCTTACCTGGAGGGCGGCTCGCTGATCTTCGCAAATAAAATGCATTAATCTCAAAACCGCCCGATCTCCGGCAACGTCTCTCAGCTTGTCTATATTATTCAGAAGGTCGTCAGGAGAAAGCCCCCGAGCCTTGTCTTTGCCCAGCACTTTTGTACACATCTCGATTTCTGCTGGAATACTGGAATAATCAGGAGTCAAGGCGATATGGCTGCCTCCGGTATCAATGATAACCAATTGGTACCCGGAACTATCAAATGCTGCAGTGATCCTGGTAATATCGGGCTTGTCCGGGTTTTGAAAATCAATGCCGAGGGTTGAGCCCACGGAACTGCTGAGCTGATCCATCAGGCCGCACGGTTTGCCGAAAAATTTATTCTCTGCAGTCCTTGCATCGTGAGCCAGTTGAACCGGGTCCGATACCATGCCTTCATAGAGAAAGGCGAAAATTCCTCCAACCAGAACCGAGAACGCCGCCGAAGAGCTGAGGCCCGTGCCCGGCGTACAGGTGGAATGAACCACAGCACTGAAGCCGCCGATTGATCTGCCCTGGTTTCTTCTGGCTGCTGCAACTCCTCGAATAAGTGCATGCGGCGTACCCTGTTCTTCGGGTTGGGCAGTGAGCTGTTCCAACTCAACCCTGATTGGCTCCGAATATTCGGCAGAAAAGAGTGTGACAGACAAATCATCGGTAGGGGTCGCTAAGGCCAGACAATCAAGGTCAACTGCACTTGCCAGGACTCTTCCATTATTGTGATCGGTATGGTTGCCTCCGAGCTCTGTTCGTCCCGGCGCACTGACCAGTATAAACTGATCCCCGGATACGTGTTTTTTCCCCTCATCAAGTAACTTCAGGTAACGTTTTTTCTGAACGTCAATACCGGTTTTTCCAGAGAGTTGGATGAGCCCGGTATCTGCCTGTCCCCGGTTAAGCCGGTTAATGAGCTCGTTAATGGGGCAACTCATGGTCTGCCCCCACTGTCTAGATAATGGGTTTTTGGCAGCGCCTTCAGCTGGGCAGCAGCAGTTTCGGCGGTGAGGTCCCGCTGGGCCATGGCCAGAAGTTCGTATCCGACCATATGCTTTTTCACCGATTGTGAGCGCAGAAGAGGTGGAAGATAATGGAAGTGATAGTGCCAGCCCGGATGCTCTTCTCCATCGGTGGGTTGCTGGTGAATCCCCATGGAATAGGGAAAGGATGTTAAAAATAAATTATCGTAACAGATGCCGAGTTTGATCATGATGTCGGCAAGGTCAGCCTTTTCTGTTTTGCTCATTGAACCAATTGAAGCCTGATGGGTGAGCGGCAGGAT
Source organism: Desulfofustis sp. (assembly GCA_030145365.1). Lineage (GTDB taxonomy): Bacteria > Desulfobacterota > Desulfobulbia > Desulfobulbales > Desulfocapsaceae > JABDQA01. The sequence continues at coordinate 7,400 of JAQYVS010000079.1, forward strand.
CATGGTTTCAAAAGGCCACACAGCCCAGAATGGCACCAGGGCGGCAAATGAACTGTTTTGCATCAGGATTCGCTCCTGCAGTCTCAGCTCCTTTTCAAGATAGGTACAGAGCAGACAGGATCCATGTTTTTGAAAATAACGCTGCTGATGGACTCCTTCGCTGGCCGGGATGGTTGGAATGGTTTGATTGGCCCAGATTTGGCCATGCGGGTGAGGATTCGAGCAGCCCATGACCAACCCCCGGTTTTCAAAGATCTGAACATGGTTTATTTCCGATTTTGAACCAAGTTCGATATATTGTTCAACCCATGTTTCTATGATTGTCAGAACCTGCACTTGGTTCATCCGGGCAATGCTCAGATCATGGCGCGGCGAGTAGCAGATTACCCGACAGATTCCGGTTTCAGGCTCCCAGCGAAACAAGTCATCGTCCGAGGCTGAAGACGTCTGGGGTTGGGGCAGCAAAGCGGCATAGTCATTGGTGAAGACGAACGTATCTGTATAGCCTGGATTTTTTTTACCTCCGGCTCTGGTATTGGTTGGGCAGAGATAACAACCCTTGTCATAGGCGGGGTGTTGCGACGTATCAGCTGCCTCCAGCTGTCCGTCCCAGGGACGCTGGGTACGGTGCGGGGAGACCAGGACCCATTCGCCGGTCAGCGGATTGAATCGCCGATGGGGTGCATTGTCATATTCACATTGCATAATCAAGATGATTGAACACGGAAAATGCGCTATAATAGTTATGCAAACGTTGCCGCAAACGTTTGCGACTCTATTTAATATAAAAGTAACACAATACTTGTCAACAGATTTTTAGGAGCAGTTCATCATGAAACGATCCGAAATCAACCTTCTGATCAAACAGGCCTGCGACCTTTTCGCTTCACTTAATTTTGCCCTGCCTCCTGGTGAGAGTATCTGCCTTGAACCTTAAGTCTAGCACACCTTTTACGGTGAAAAAGGAGGTGGTTCGGTGATGGTTGGCGAAGTATCAGACGTCAACGATGATAAAACGGATAATTGCTTTTATGAACAACTTGGCAGATTTCCAGAAATTATTGAAGATGAAGAAGTACTCTACTATCTATGTACTGAATATCCGGATGCGGGCTGAAACCGTAACCCTACATATTCCAGCCGGGTTAAAGGAAAATGAAAATCTATAAAAAAACGATTTGTCCTCTGGATTGTCCGGACAGCTGCGGCTTGCTGGCAGGGGTTGAAAACAACCGGGTTGTCGATCTTAGAGGAGACCCTGATCATCCGTATACCAGAGGGGTCATCTGCCGGAAGATGAAGCGTTACCC
>JAQYVS010000090.1 GCA_030145365.1 Desulfofustis sp.
AACTACAGGGATGTCACGCTTGGATACCGAATCCACAAGCAGCTGTCCAAGTCCGGGGTATACAAAAACCACTTCGACAATCACCACACCGACCACCAGCCAAGCAAGGTCCAGGACAACCACATTGATGATCGGCGGCAATGCATTTGGAAAGGCATGGTGAAAGATAATCCGCCGCCGTGTCAACCCTTTGAGCTCTGCCATTTCGATAAACGGACTGGTCAACACATTAATGATCGAGGCTCTGGTCATGCGCATCATGTGAGCGACCACAACCAGCATAAGGGTCAAACAGGGAAGAATGATACTGTAAATTTTCTGCCAGAAGGGCATGGCATCACTGATGTTCGAAATGCTTGGGAAAATATTAAGTTGTACGGAAAACAATCCGATCAGGACATAACCGATAAAAAATTCGGGCAGTGAAATAGCACTGATCGTTGTTATGTTGATCAATCGATCAAACCAGCTGTAACGGTAGAGTGCAGCGAGCATACCCAGAAAAAGTGCCAGAGGTACGGAAACAACCGCCGCTACGGAGGCCAGGAACACAGTGTTGGATAATCGCCAGCCGATCAAATCGGCAATCGGGCGGCCATTGGAGAGAGAATTGCCCAAATCTCCCTGTAGGAAATCGCCCAGCCAGTGAAAATAACGGACATGAGGCGGAAGATCCAACTTCAACTCTTTGCGAAAGGCATCCACCGTTTCAGCAGTGGCCTCCTGCCCTAGAATGGCCTCAGCTGCATCGCCCGGTAATAACTCCACTCCTTGAAAGATGAGAATCGAAATAACAAAAAGCGTTACCAATCCCAAGGCAATGCGTTTAATCACCATTCGTGAGAGATTGTCCATCTATAATCAATACGGTTTGAGATATGAAATGGGTATGTCTCCCCGGCACCCAGCAAGATTCCAGGGAGGACATACCAGTATCAGTGGGCAGTCCGGACTATGTCAAGTTACGAGACAAAATACCAGCGTTCCGGTGCCCTGAGACCGTCGAGGTCAAAGTTGGCCGCCAGGTTTTCATAACCGACCTTAGTGCTTGTTGCCATGAGCAGGTTGGCAAACATCGGAATGATGGAGCCGCCCTCATTACTCATTATGGTCTGCATTTCAACATACATTGCACGCCGTTTCTTTTCATCGAGCTCGGCTCGGGCTGCAATGAGCAGTTCATTGAACCGTTCACCTTTGTAATGAGCTTCGTTCCAGGCGGCATCCGCGGCGTATCCCATGGTAAACATCCAGTCTTCGCTTGGGCGGCCGCCCCAGAAGCTGAAACACCATGGTTTTTTCATCCATACATTGCTCCAATACCCATCTCCCGGTTCACGCACCACTTCAATGTTGATCCCGGCTTTTGCAGCACTCTCCTTGATGAGAACTGCCGAATCTACCGCACCAGCATAAGCGGCATCAGAAACATGCAGTTTGAAAACATTGTCAAGCATACCGGCTTTTTTGATGTGGTGTTTGGCCTTGTCCGGATCGTAACTACGCTGTGGTAAGTCAGAAGCGAAATACCTCTGAGATGGTGCAATCGGATGATCATTACCAACTGCGCCATAGCCCCGCAGCACCTGTTTGACGAGTTGCTCCCGATCAATGGCATATTTCAACCCCAACCTTACATCGTTGTTGTCGAAAGGGGGTACATCACACAACATGGGAATGGTGTAGTGTGTAGTTCCGGTTGCATTGATGGTTTTAAGATTCTTCATTTTTTCGAGTAGATGAAAAGTCTTTCGCTCGCACTGGTTCATCGCATCTATTTGTCCCGTTTTCAGGGCATTAGTGCGGGCGTTTACATCTGCGATATAAATTATCTCCACCTCATCAAAGTGGCCGCGCCCGTTTTTCCAGTAATTTTGATTTCGCTTGGTCAGTGCCCGCACACCCGGTTCCCACTCGACCAACTCGAATGCGCCCGACCCCATTCCTTTTTCAAAATCTTTTGTGCCGTCAGGAACGATGGCCAGATGATAGTCGCTCATGATAATTGGAAAATCAGCGGTGCCTCCATCAAGCGTAAAAACGACGGTGTTCTTGCCATCGGCCTTTATATCCTTTACCGCAGACACAAGGGCTTTGCCCGATGATTTGGAGTCTTCTCCACGATGATAATTAATGGAATAGATGACGTCTTCGGCTTCCAGTGTTTTACCGTTATGAAATTCAACTCCCTTGCGCAATTTGAAGGTCCATTGGGTAGCATCTGGTGAAGATTCCCAACTCTCGGCCAGTTCCGGAACCGGGGAGTAGGTATGATCCAGCTCGGTCAGACAATTACGAACCTGCAGGTGAACCATCTGGGGAGCGGTACTCACTAATTGGCCGGGATCTATCGAATCCGTCGTAGCGCCCTGGCCCAAACCAAGCCGAAACCGGCCACCTTTTGGGGGTGTGGCCGCTTCTGCCACACTGGACAGCAGTGTCGGTGAAATTGATGCAGCAAGGCCCAATGCAGATAAACCGGCGATGAACTCCCGCCGTGTGATCTTCCCTCGAGTATACATTTTTTCCAATTTTTTCAGCTCGGACATAAACACCTCCCAACAATGATTAACAGTTTATATACTGGCGGTGGTATTTCTAGCGGCAACATTTCATCAACGCCAGGGATAAAGATGGTTCTCAAATGACAACCATCGGTTTACTTTTACGTGACTTCGGACCTCATAGCGGGCCGGTTACTGCAGGCAGCAGATGCGCCATGCACTTATCTCTTTACACTCTCGACGATTTTTTCTTCAATACCGATGATTTTTCTGGCAAATTCGGCATACTCTTCCATAGGTGTGGTGAATCGTACTACCAGTTTAGCGCCATCCGGAGATCCGCCTCCATGCATGCAACCAGGTACGCCAGCCCCAATGGTTAACCACTCAGAAAGTCTGGCCGCTTTAAATCTTGATTCGGCAGAGCAACTGCCGGCTTTAAGGGCTTTCTGAATAAAAGGTCCATAATCCGGGTTGCTGAAATCGGCATACGAAGGCATGCAACCCGTCTCGACAATACCGCCACCAATCTCCTGGGTGAGCCGTTTTACCTCATAAGGTAGGGTCGCAACCATGACCTTATTAGCATGGGCTGTCAGTGGATCCGCAAAAAACGACCCTGAAGGATGGTTTCTTCCAAGGGCAATAGCTCCTGCCCCCATACCAAAAGTCACCTGATTCTGGATGGACATGTCGACGAGTTTGTTCATGAAGATCTTTGCTGAAAGTCCATTGGCCCTTGCCATGAGGATCGAGGCGCCAATCATCACATCACCCTGGCCCGTCACGCAGCCACCGATGCAGGCACGGTAATTGGCGGTAAAAAAGCTGATAATATTGCCGGTATATTTATATTCACCACACATAAATATTCGTTCGTTGGGGACAAACACGTCATCAAAGAGAAGCCATCCCTGGGTGATTCCGGTATCCGGAACCTCCACATCAGAGGTTTCTTCTAATTCCCTTTTGTCACTTGGGTGTCGTGCTTCGACGATAGTCAAGCCGTCAATATCTCTTGGCACAACGCATGACAACGCAAAGTCTTTGTCGGCTTCCTTATAGATACTACCGGGAAGCAGGAAGATCTCCCTAGCTGCAGCATCTGGGTTCGTATGCAGTACTTCATATATCCCAGATGCTATAACGTACAACAGAGGCAAGCATGGAGCGCAATTGACTCAATAACATTATGATAGAATGTTAATCTTTTCAAGATTTACAGCGGCTCAGAATATCACTATTACCAATTTATACCTAATAAATATTCAAACTCTGTCTAGAGTTTGGCTTTATCCATGCCAGAGATACTCTTACTTGCCATGTCTGAGAATCACAGACTTTCACTTTTTAAACCAAATGATAAAACTGCACCTATGATAAAAAAGATACCGAGAGAAATATAAAATCCAGTAAAAGAACCAAATTCCCCCCCGCTCCAACCACCTAAAAAATTTCCGGCCATTGCACCAAAAACAAATACCATAGTGGCACTGGAAAACGCTGCA
>JAQYVS010000093.1 GCA_030145365.1 Desulfofustis sp.
TCCGTGGTGTATCTCTTGAAGGTTTGGCAGTTTAGAATATGCAGAGAAATGTGTCTTAAAGAAAGGGTTAAAACAACGATAAATGATTGGACAGGACAAAAAAAAGACGCAGCTATCCTAACTACGGGTATTGCTTGCTCCAGGGCAATACCAGCTGCCCGACGTACGCGGCCTTTAACTTGACCGTGACTTTCAACGCCCTGCTTCCTTCCAGCCGAATATCGGGAGCGTTGGCTGGCGAACTTCCCCGGACTTTAACAATTTCTCCAGAACGTGAACTTACTCTATACTGGACAAAACAGGATATCAAGAATTTTAAAAGCAATTCTCAAAGCAAACGATGAGAATACAAAGCGTAACGATCTGGTACTTTTCCGCGTAGCGGTTCAGTTCATAGCAGCCATCGGTAATAGCAGCTACCGTAAATTCATAGCTTTTATTTACTATAAAACAGGGGGCAATGGATAGGTCTTTTCTACTTGACACTGTTAGACATATCAGCAGACATTTAGACCTTTAATCGGTGGGATTCGTAGTGCATATCATATTCTTAAATTGCAAATAATTATTGTGATTTAAGAACTGAAATTGCCTTTAAAATACACTTAAATTTCGTAGCTTAAACCGAAGATAAACTGGTAATCATTTTTCTTGGGAACGTTACTATCAGAATCCGGTTGTGGATCCCGGATTCGATCCCAGACAAAAGAAAAATCAAAATCAAAACCTTTAATTAAATCTGTAGAGAGTGTGGTGACAAAATGATGGGTGTAGCTGCCTGCATCCTCGTTCACAATCTGGAAATCATAATCCACAAGAAAATCCATCCATTCGGTTATTTTTGTATCATACAATGTGCCTACACCCAACGCAGGCGATATGTTGTCAGCACTCTGTCCCGGTTCCACAGAAACAAACTTTGTATATCTCCCACCAATCCCGCCAGATATTTCCCATTTTGTTTTGGGTGTGTAAATAATGTGATAACCGACTCCGGTTGAAAGTGATAACTGGTTGTCGATGTTTTTAAATGGATCACGATAATATTCGCCTGTAAGCTGACGCCAGAAAAACTTTTTCGATAGAAAAGAGTCACGGTAACCGCTGAGCCGATGATTATTTGAGGTTTCAATTTGATTCGCTTCACTGTAGTTGCCTATGTAGTCGAATACCAGGCGAGACGTTGCAGTAAGACGTTTCACATTTGCGCTCAGGTTGGTATCGACTGTTTCAGTATTGCCGCCCCTGATATTTGCCCCCAGGGAAATGTTGGCTGACCAGAGATTTCTTTCCTTTTTATCGCGAGCCTGTGCGATGGATATAATCTGGCTGCGCTTAAACTCTCTGGTTTCATCACCCACGGACATGATGACCTTATTATCGATCAGGGTAACTACACCTTCGACAACAATGGGATCATCACTTAAATTATGATCTTCTATGCTGATATTGTGAGGTTTATGGGTGCGTATCTGTTTTACATCTTCCAGGTCGAAGGTCAATAGATTCAACTTTTTACTATCGAACTCAACCTGAAAATCATAGAGAAATTTGAGTTCGCCTTTGAGCCACTCACCGGATGTCAGCTGGATCCAGTCAAATTTATCATCGGGTGGTGGTACGAATTTATCCCAGGCTGAATCTGCAGCTCGTGCATATTCACTGATACCGAAGCAAATACAAACAAGCATGCAAAGCCAGGCTGCTCTGCCTATAATATGTGGTTTGTGAGCTCTTTTCATATTCACTGATCCGTTGTTGATTTTTATTAAATTGAGGCTGCATTTGGAGCGGCGACACACCAGCACCATCAATACTGCTGATCATCTGCTGGGGATTAATATCATATTTATTTTTACTTCTATTAAAAAATTGTTTCCTTACGGCGTATACCATATCGGTGATGTATAGGCGCGTTCCTGGTGGATCAATTTCGCCTCCTTGGGAATCTCTGCACCAAGGCGAACCTTGTCATACAGAATCCAGCGCGGGGTTGGGATCTCTATGATGCGTGCATAGTAAAAAGCTTTCTGCTTGGAATCGAAATCAGGATCGGCCCAGACTGTGACCAACTCTGAGGCACCAATGGTGTTGGTCCAGTTCGCGGCTTCCAGATCGACCGTGTTGCCGACCGGTGTTCTGCATCGGCCGTCTTTGCCGATCTTGCGGTCACCGGAAACCGCCACCTCATAAATGCGTTCGTGGGTCTTGCCATCCTTGTCGAGCCAACCCTTGATGATCTGGATGCGATCGAGATTAGCACCTATAGGGTCACGCAGGGCAAGGACAATGAAGCTAGGCGCTTTGCCTTTGGGGGCCTGGGTCAGATCACCGCCCATGGGTACGCCCTTCATATAGCCGCGGAAAGCCGGGGCACGGCTGCGCAGGTCATTTTCATCAAACTCCCAGCCGCCGAAGAAGCGCACTATCATGCGTGGACCGGTGGTGGCGTAGGTCTCCTTGCGCTCCATGGCGTCGAAAATCGCCTCGCGCGTGTTCTCCATGGCCCACACAGCCTGGTAGCCGGAGGCAGACAACTCATAGCCTTCAATGGCGCCGAGTTTAGATTTGATAAAGGGATGCGCTACCCGTGTGGCAGAGGGTTCGACGCTGGTGGATTTCCCGAAAAAGTTTTCTTCCTCGGCAGTGCTCAGACCAGTATGGCTGTCCGTCGCACCGACAAGGCCGAACTTATAGGGGTTTGTGCCGAACTGCTGTTCAAGAACGAGACCGTTTTTCAACGCCTCACGCGCGTAT
>JAQYVS010000116.1 GCA_030145365.1 Desulfofustis sp.
GAGCGCCGACATGGGCAGAATGAATATAAGGGACCCGGCTGCGTTTATTAACAAACTTATCATCACTGAGGATGCGGTCGCTGAGTACACCAAAGGAGCCCCGCTGCACACAGACGATAACGCCCTGCTTGAGTATTCCGCACCCAAAGCCATGCTCCAGGCCCGCTCGACCCAACTTTTGGAAGATCTCTATCGATTTCGCTCGAAGCCTGCGGATATGCTGAGGTCTTTGAGGTGGGCTGAAAACGCCGCTTTAATTGAAAAGGACCTGTCCGCAATGTTTCAGGCCAAAAAGGCAGTCCTAGGCGGGTATATCAGTTCTGCCCAAGGGATGACCCAAGCTGCGATCCAAAAGTATGCAGATACGCTGGCCAAAAGTCCCAACGATTATGACGCTACCCATCTGCTGGCAAGGCTCAACTACGATATCGCAAAACGTTTTAAGGATGCCCGGCGTCTGGACGAGGCAACCAGCGCTTACGAGAAAAGCATCAAGGCCATAGACAGTTTTATCGCAGGTGAGCGCGTATTGTTATCCGACCACTTCGCTTTAGAAGTGATCTATGCCAGGGCTCACCTGGATCTGGGGGTCATGGCCCTCAAGGCCAACCGCCTGAAACAGGCCGCGGCCGCCCTTCAAAAATCCGTGTCGGGAGAAGTGCGCTTCGCCGAAGCCCACAACAATCTGGGTGTTGTCTATGCGCGTCTCGGGCAAGACGACGCGGCGGTGAAGCAGTACCAAAGCGCCATCGAGCTGAACCCGTATCTGGTTTCAGCACGCATGAATCTCGGCAACGCCCTTCTTAAACAGAAAAGATACCCGAAAGCCATCGAAAGCTATCGTCAGGTTGAAAAATTGAAGCCGGACTTTGCGATTACAAACTACAACCTGGGCCTGGCCTATTTCAAGCAGAATCAATGGAAAAAGGCCGAGAAGGAATGGGCGCACGCCCTGGAGCTGAAACCGGATTTTGCACAGGCACAAAAAATGCTGAACGATGTTCGTAAAAAAAAGCCTTTTTTGTAAGGCAGTTTTTGGATAAGATCCAAATATGATACACTCAGGGAAACAAAGATGAAGCTGGACCTTGGATTTTTGCCAAATAGCGTTAAATCCTAAAGTTATTTTATAGTGCCATAAAACAATTTAATAGTTACGGACTGATTAGAGCGTTGGAACCGTATAAGGAATTCGCATTATCAAGACCCTGTCAAAATCGTTTGGGTATCCCGGTTTCTGCAAATTAGGTCCTGGAAGCAATTGACATGAGACCGCTAGATGGTATATATTTTGCGTATAACTTATTGCGATTGAATAAGAAATTCCAAATTTACGCGGTTTAATAAGCCGGACTTCATCAGGGTAAATAAAAATGAGAACGCAAAAGCACCCAAAAAGGCAGACATCAAGAGCGCGGGATAGATATTTTAAAGTATTTCACTCGAACCCTGGAATCCTGGAACCCTGGAATCCTAACAATTACTCCAACTCTTTTGGAGATGATCCAATAATATTAGCGTTTTGATCATCAAATTCTGTAGCTTCATCGGCTGACAAAATTGTCGTTTTTTAGGCGTAATTTGTCACATTTTGAGCCGAGCAAATGCTCCCGATTCAATAACTGTGAGCAATTACTCATGATTTTCCGAGAGTTTTAAATGGCACAGATTTTGCATCCCATATTATTAAAATTAAATAAAAAAAATCAGATTTTGCACGGTTTAATCGGCCCGGCTTCATCAATGAAGCAATTTGCCTTCATGATGGACGCTCTCATAAATGGGTCATACCTGGGGAAACAGCTTGGGGAGAAGGCAGCGGAAAAATTGTCAAAGTAAAGATTTGATCCTAAAAATAAAGACAAGGATGATTAAAATTATACTCCAAAGGCATATAAAAAGAATGAAAGGAACGGCATCAAGAGTGCGGGACAAAGGGCGCTCCACTGCAGATGGCAGCAAGATAGTGGACCCTTCACCAGCGCGCGGCTTGCCCCCTAGCACGGGCGTGCGCCTTATCGTTGTCACAGCGGTCCTGATCGCGCTCCTGATCGGACTGGCTCCCACCCCATTTGCCACGAACACCTTGCCCGGCGGAACCGGCGACGCCATACGTCACGAGTTGGTGTTCGTCGATACCACCGTAGCCGGTTACCAGGACTTGGTCGACGACCTGTTGGCAGGCGGCAACCACGGCCGCCGGATCGAGGTGGCGCTCTTAGACAGCCGCCGCGACGGGATCGAGCAGATCGCCGAGCGACTGGCCGGCCGGAGCGGCATTGACGCCATTCACCTGATCACGCACGGCAGCCAGGCCGAGCTGCAACTGGGGACTGCGAGGCTCACCACGGATTCGATGATCGGCGCGTAT
>JAQYVS010000131.1 GCA_030145365.1 Desulfofustis sp.
GGTGCTTGTGGTATTTGTTGCCAAAAGGTATCCGAAGCTGAAGCCCTTGTTGCTGCTGGTGTCAATGATGTTTTGGTTTCAAATCAGGTAGTTGGATCCCGTCAAATTGATCGTCTGGCTGCGATGGCCAAAGAGACGAGAGTGATCGTCTGCGTGGATGATCTGGGAAATGTTGATGATTTGTCAGCCGCTGTCGTAAAACATGGCGTTCACATTGAATGCCTTGTCGAAATTGACTGCGGTGCGGGTCGCTGCGGTGTCGCCTGGGGCGAGCCCGTTGTTGAAATGGCCCGTAAAATTGCGGCTGCAGAGGGGGTATCTTTTTCTGGCTTGCAAGCATACCAAGGGGCTGCACAACACGTACATGATTTTGCCCTACGACAAGCTGAAATTGATGTGGCCATCAAACAAGTGGCAGACACTGTTCAAATGCTGAAAGATGAAGGGCTCGATTGTGAAATTGTCGGTGGTGCCGGTACCGGGACTTACTATTTCGAGGGGGCGAGCGAGATCTATAACGAGATACAGTGCGGCTCGTATGTCTTTATGGATACCGATTATCAGCGGGTACTTGATGCCAGTGGAAATTTTATTTCTGAGTTTGAAAATAGCCTGTTTATCTATACTTCAATCATGTCGCATACAAAAGCTGATAGAGCAATTTGTGATGCCGGTCTTAAAGTGCAGAGTGTCGATAGCGGTTTACCCGTAATATACGGGCGTGATGATTTAGAATATATCAACTGCTCCGATGAGCATGGTGTAATCACTGATCCAGATGGCGTTCTGAAACTGAATGACAAGCTTAAACTAATACCCGGTCATTGTGATCCGACCTGCAATCTCTTCGACTGGTATGTCGGGGTGCGTAATGGCAGGGTCGAATGTCTGTGGCCGGTCACCGCGCGTGGTATGTCTCTGTAATCTTTGTCAATAAAAAATCTAAGTGATCGCCCATGATCAAAATCCACACCTTTCTAACAAGTGGGAAACATTTTGCTGATTAATACTATCAAAGAATCCAGGGGACACATCTTACTATGTCGCCAAACGCAAGTCAGTTCAGACCTATAGCCGAGGAGGAAAAACATGAATTGCAGTGAGATAAAAACACTGAACAATAAAATCGCCTGGATTACCGGCTCGTCCCGGGGAATTGGCAAAGCCATAGCTGAACATTTTTCCTCCAAAGGCGCAAAAGTGGTCATTCATGGTAGTCGGCCGGATTCGCCGAAAGTATTTCAAGAAGGAGAGAGCCTGGAGGCCAACGCTGATGTAATCGAAAAGAACTACGATACTTCTTGCATTGCTGTTACCGGCGACCTGACGGACGATACCGTTGTTCAGAATATTGTTTCAGAAATACATGAGAAAATGGGTCGAATAGACATTCTCGTCAATTGCGCAGGAGGCGATATCGGTTCCAAAGGCGTCCAGGCTGGAATGGCCGGAAAACCGGAAGGCAACGACGCCCTTTTGATCTCACTGGAGGATATACATACTGTCATGGATCGCAACTTTCTGACCTGTGTACTGTGCTGTAAAGCCGTTGTGCCGGAAATGATGAAGCGTAAAAATGGCAAGATCATCAATATTGGCAGCATTGCCGCCCTTACTGGAATATCCGGCTCGACTATCTATGCCTCTGCCAAAGCCGCGGTCCACGAGTACAGCCGCTGTCTGGCTGTTCAGCTCAGGCAATACGATATAACTGTTAACGTGGTTGCTCCAGGAGATACCGTTACCGAGCGTTTTCTGGCGTCCAGGGTAACTGAAGATGCACGCAAGGTCCAATCCGGAACCTTGGATCGTTATGGTCAGCCGGTGGAGATAGCTGCTGCTGTGGAGTTTTTGGCCTCCGATGCGTCGAGTTTTATAAGTGGAGAGGTCATAAGGGTAGACGGCGGGAGTCAGTGTTGGCCATCCTAATGGTGAGGAGCATGATAACTACTATCGATATGGAGTGATGCACCATCAAAATCAACTAGATGCGAGAGCGAATGCCTGTTTAGAGATCGGTCCCCGCTCCCCGCTCATTAGGCGATGCCTGCATAAGGTGTTGAAGATGTTAACGCAGCTAGATTGTAAGAGTGGCAGCAGAAGACTGAAGGAGGGGGGAGGTCAGCCGCTCTGCTGGAATTTCTCTATACGAACTCCTGACAGCTGCCATCAATTGCGTAACCCTTAATTGCATCCCAGTCCCAATCAATACCAAGACCCGGATCACTTGAAGGTATTGCATAACCGTCGGATATAGTCATATTCCTTTCTGTTATTGGACCTAGTTGCGGAATGTATTCAACCCACTTACCGTTTGGTACAGCGGCGGTCAAGGCAACATGTAATTCCATCAAGAAATGCGGACAAACCGGTAAATTGAAACTTTCTGCTGTATGTGCAGTTTTCAACCAGGGTGTTATTC
>JAQYVS010000160.1 GCA_030145365.1 Desulfofustis sp.
AAAATATATGCTCCGTGTGTAATCCAAATTATACCAGGGCCATATTTTTAATATCTCATCTGCGTCTTGACTGGCCTCACTCAGCCTACCAAGTTTGATTTTCACAATAACTGAACAAGTATGGCCCCAAACCACTCCCAAAGGAAACCCTACTTTTCGGCCCAGATCGATAAGTCGCTCTGCAAGGGCCAGAGACTCATCATACCGCCCGACCCAATAGTATGCCGTCAGGGTGTGCCCCAAAAAATAGAGTGGCGCATGCGGGTGCAGCCGCATTGCCGTTTCACACATTTCGACAGCTTCTTCAAAATTTCCTGAGTAAATTAGAGCTTCCCCGAATAGAAGATATGTTTCGGCCACGTTTGGGCCGAGGGTGATGGCTTTCCGTCCTTCCTCAACTGCTTTTTCATGCTCTCCCTGAATCAGATAGAGGAGTGAAAATAGCGAATGAACACTGTGGTTCTTATCATTCATTGCCAGAGATTTTTTTGCAAGTTCGGTAGAGAGTTTTATAGAGTTGTCTTTGGAATCAGTGTAACCAAAAGAAGCATCAATTTTGTGGGTCCAAGCCAACGCTGTTAAAGCTGCCGCATATTTGGGGTCAATCGCTATAGCCTTCTCGAAAAGCTCCCGCGATCTGGCCATATCTTCTTTTCCAAATTTATAAAAAATACTCATCCCTTTGACGGCATAACCCCAGGCTTCAAAATTCTGGGTGGAACCGAACCGCAAACTGGCCTGTTGGCCATCGATCAGCTCCACTTGGAGGGCAACTATAACTTCCTGAGTGATTTCATCAAGCAGACTAAAGAGGTCTTTCAGGTCCCGGTCGTAGCGCTCTGACCACATATGCCCACCTGTTAATGCATCAATGAGCTGGGCAGTTATTCTGACCTTATTTTCAGATTTCATAACGCTGCCTTCTAATACATACCTAACTCCTAACTCTTCGCTGACTTGTTGGACTTTAACGGGTTTTCCCTTGTAGGTGAATGATGAATTGCGGGCGATTACAAACATTTCCGGTATGTAAGCAAGAGCAGTGATGATGTTTTCACTAATGCCATCTCCAAGGTAATCCTGCGAAGGATCACCACTCATATTGTCAAAAGGAAGTACTGCAATGGATGGCTTTTCAGGTAATGGAAAGGCCATTTTTTCAACTGAGGCAGGCTCCAATGTTTCTCTCGCTTGAGCGACTTTATGCGCGACCGCCCCCGGATGGGTCAGCACCCTGTATACCCGTATCGGCCTTGTAATATTTTTGACCTGATGCTCTCCAAGATTTTCGTACTCTAATCCAAGTTTGTTCGCTACCTGATCATATGCTCTTCCGGATATGCAAATACCTCCCGCCTCAGATAGAGACTCCACCCGGGCTGCTATATTGATACCATCCCCGTAGATCCTGCCGTCCTCTTCGATGACATCACCGAGGTTGACACCGATGCGGAACTGCATCTGACGGTTATAAGGCAGCTCGGTATTCCGTTCAGCAAGGTCTCGCTGGATTTCAACCGCACAGTTTACAGCATCCACTACACTGGTGAATTCTGTAAGGATGTTATCCCCCGGAGTGTCTACAACACGGCCTCGAAATTGTTGAACAAGGTCTGCTATTGCGGTGCGGTAAGAGGTGAGTGTGCGGACGGTTGCTTCTTCATCGTCGTCCATGAGGCGGCTGTAGCCTTCAACGTCTGCGCTGAGAATAGCGGCGAGTTTACGCTTAAAACCTTCATCTGCCATTACGATACCTCCCTATTGTGAAGCTTCAAGAAGAAGGAAAACTCAGGACTGAATCATATCAGTGAGGCAAGAAAAATCGAATAAAGCTATGAGTACTACATTGTGTTAGTACGGTCAAGGAGATAGTACGAAGGACCATTTGATCTCTAATGATACGGTTAAGTTTTAAATTAGGTGGTGAGTTCAGTCAAAAAACCAAATATCAGCCGATTGCAGATACATTGAGAATATCTGCAGATTGGCAATTTTACAGATATGCTATGGTTATCTCAGGTTTTTGAAAACGTCAATATCACTGATACGTTGGAGTAACCACAAGTTTTTAAAACCTCAAAGAAGCTGAAAGAAACTGCAAAAATTGCTCAAATAAATGCCATATCATACCAGAAACAAGAGCAGGATTTTATCTAATGGTTCATTCGATAAGCGAACTCACGATATGGGGGCCTCCACATATAACGGTTTTTGACATCAATTATTTCGGTTTCTTTCACGACCTCAAATCCGAACCGTTCATAAAATCGCACATTCTTGTCTGTATCTGTCTCTAAGTATGCCGGTGATAAACATGCATCCACTTCTTGACAGAAACGACTTAAAAGTTTTGTGCCAATGCC
>JAQYVS010000168.1 GCA_030145365.1 Desulfofustis sp.
TCGGCTGGAAGAAGAACACTTAAAAAGATACTGCTTCTCTTCGCTGTTTTTCTCTGTTTTGTCGCCTTGGCCAGACCTCAATACGGTTATCGCTGGATCGACGTCAAACACAAGGGTATCGACATCCTCTTCGCGTTGGATACCTCAAAAAGTATGCTTGCCGAAGATATTCGCCCCAATCGTCTGACACGCAGTAAACTGGCAATTCTCGATTTCGTATCGACACTTTCCGGTGACCGCGTCGGTTTGCTTCCCTTTGCCGGATCGTCATATCTGATGTGTCCTCTGACATCCGATTACAAAGCTTTTGAGCAATCTTTAATGGCAGTGGATCAGGCAACTATTCCTCAAGGAGGCACCGACATCGGAGCTGCAATTCTGTCTGCTCAAAAGGTCCTGCATAACGAGGCAAATCATAAAATTCTTATACTGATCACCGACGGGGAACAGCTGCACGGTAATGTGATGAAGGCAGCCCAACAGGCAGCCGAGAATAAAATGACCATTCATACGGTGGGAGTAGGAACCGATGAAGGAGAATTGATCCCGGATCCTACAAAAGGTGGATTTGTCCAGTCAGACAACGGTTCATATATCAAATCAAAGCTTGATCGGAAAAATCTGCAACGAGTAGCAGATACCGCCGGCGGGCTTTACGTTCCACTCGGTGATCAGGGGCAGGGTCTGGCAACTATTTATCGGGAAAAACTGGCTCTCGTCCCTAAAACAGAACTCAGCGAAAGGCGTAAGCAGGTTCCAATCGAACGGTACAGCTGGCCGCTGAGATTGGCGGTGATCCTGTTAGCCATTGAATTTCTGCTTTCCGGTAGAAAAAAGAAGAGACCAATTCCTGTGGGGGTGAGCCGCCTTTCCCGGGCCTTAAAATCAACCACGCCCCTGCTCTGCCTAACCTGTCTTACTCTTTTGGGTAGTGTTCCAGATGTATACGCTACCAACGACCAACAGGCCCGAGAAAATTATAACAATAAAGAATATCTCATAGCCTCAGAGCAGTATCAGAGTCTACTTGAAAAAGATCCGCAAAATCCTGAACTCAATTTCAACAACGGAACCACATCATATAAAAACAACCTCTTTGCAGAAGCTTTACAATCATTTGATAAGGCGCTCATCTCAGAAGATTTATTCCTGCAGGAAAAATCCTATTACAATAAGGCAAACAGTCTCTATCGTTTTGGTGAATCAACCGTCGGGGCCGAACCGGAACGTACGGTTTCATCATGGGAACAGGCCCTCGCTTCGTATCAGAGCACATTGTCACTGAATCCGGAAAATATCCAGGCTGCGGCGAATCACAAATTTGTCAGCCAGAAACTGGAGCAGCTGCAACAAGAGCTCGAACATAAAAATAACCAAGACCAGGATTCTGATGAAAATCAGAGCAGTGATGAGCAGAACCGGAAGGAAAAGGACCAAGAACAAACCCCGCAGGAAAATGACGATTCGGAGCAGGAGAAAAATGAAGCTAAGGATCAGCAGCAGAAACAATCAGAGCAGGACAATTCAACAAAACCTGATGGAAACGGAAACAGGCAACCCGAAAAAGATGATTCACAAGAACCAGCCTCAATCGAACAGGAACATGATGCACAAAACACTCAACCGGGGAACAATCAGGCAGAACTGACGGAACAAGAAGCACAGCAGATGAACAAGGAGGAAGCCGAGCAACTCCTGCAAGCCCTACAGGCAGAAGAAGGAAGAATTTATTTTTACGCCCCGATTATTAAGAATAACGAGCAAAGCCAGGACTGGTAAGAATCACCCATGAAAACCATACAGCGACTCCATCCATATCTGATCGGTATCCTCCTGTTGTTTGGCATTCCCGTCTTTTCTGGCCACTCCGAGGCTCAGGAGATTAAAGCGGAACTGAATCCAACCACTTTCGGAATTGGTCAATCGGCAACGCTGCAGATCACGGTCAATGGCTCGCAATCGGCCGATATCATCATGCCGGATGTGGATGGGCTTGCCTTTCATCGCCGGGGACAAAGCAGCCAGATTCAGATTATCAACCGAGCGGTTACTTCCACGGTTGTTTACTCGTATCTGGTTCAGGCTCAAAAAGCGGGAACCTATACAATCCCCGCAATTACAGTAACTATAGATGGTCGTGAGCATCAGACAACACCGATTTCCTGTACTATAACGCAAATCAGCGGTACACCGCCTGGTTCAGGCCAGATGGGCTCTACCCCGAAGCAGCAATCGTCAAGAACCGCTGAGCAATCAACTTTCATATCCTTTGTTCCGGAAAAAAATCAGGGGTATCTCAGCGAAGCTGTTCGAGCAAAAATCAAAGTCTATTTTCATAAAGGGCTCACAGTGAATCAGATTTCACTACCGCAATTTCAAGGCAACGGCCTGCTGCTCGATAAACTCAGCGACAAACCATTGCAGACAGAAGAAATCGTAAACAACGAATCATACAGTGTATTGATTTGGGATACCTATATAACCGGGGTAAAAGAAGGGAACTATAATCTTGAATTTGAGGTCGATGCCGCCCTGCTCATTCGGTCTCGTCAGCCCACGCCGCCTCCCGGGCTTGGCTCGAGTTTTTTCAATGATTTTTTTTCTGATTACAGCAACAAACCGATCCGCATCACCAGCCCCGAAATCCCCTTTCAAGTCCTGCCATTGCCTGAGTCTGGCAAACCGGATGGTTTTACCGGGGCAATCGGCAGCTTCAATCTGAAGGTGACGGCCCAGCCGATATCGGTTGAAGCAGGCGAACCGATTACCCTGACAATGAGCGTGGCCGGAACCGGCAATTTCGACAATGTTAAAGAACCGATCATCAGTGAACCGGCTGGGATCAAGACTTACACTCCAAACGAAACATTTACTCCCGATCAGAATCCCCACCAAGGGGAAAAACGATTTGAGCAGGCGGTGATTATCGCTGAACCGACACTGCAGCAGATTCCTCCGATCGTTTTCAGCTTTTTCGATCCGGAAAAAGGCAAATACCAGACACTTTTCAGTGATCCGATTGATATTACGGTCACCTCATCACCGATTGCCCGGGATCCAAAGCGGACCGATCAGCCAACCTATGCACCACATCAGGCTGAAGCTGGGCAGGTTGAGACATCTCGCTCAATCTCCCTGGCTCCGGTAAAGCTCGAGTCTGATCGCGTGGTCACTACCCTGCGCCCGCTTTTCCTTGCCCCCTGGTTTCTCGCTTCTCTTCTTATCTGTACCCTTGCGATAGCCGGGCTTTCTGGGTTTCGTGTGTACCGCTCCGCCAGGGACAACCGGCCCGAAACCCTTCATCGCAAAGCCCTTTTCCACAAACGAAAACAAACCCTTGAGCGGTTAGAGAATCTTGCAGGAAAAGAACTCAGTCTTTATCTGGTCGAGACTCAAAGCCTGTTATGTGAATTTCTGGCAACCCTGCTGCAAACCGAAGGCAGTTCGCTGACAGCAGCGGATATTGTTCAAGAGTTTGGAGATACATCAGCCGTCGCAGAATTGTTCCGACTCAGTGATCAACTGCAATACAGCCTGCTGGAACCTCAAGCTGTCGATCAGAAACAATTGCACGAAAACCTTATTTCTTTTGTAAGAGGAGTTTGATGATGGAAATACGTTTCATTGTCGGGAACCTAAAAAAATCACCTTTCCGTCCAATCTCCGTGTTTCAGAATAAAATCTTGAGGCTCTCTATTGCTCTTCTACTGGGAACTCTAATTTATACCGGATGTGCTGCAGCTGCCGGAGCAAATGCCACAATCGATGAATGCAACCAATTATACCATGACTCCTCATGGGAAGAAGCGATAGGCTGTTACGAAAATCTGGAGACTTCCTCTGCTTCCCTGTTCAACATCGGCAACACGTATGCGAAAATCGGGAAAACAGGTTATGCAATTCTTTATTACCTCCGCGCCCAGTTTTTGACCCCGGACGATTCTGATATCATCGGTAATTTGGCTCACCTGAGAGAAGTACATTCATTGTATCCTCCCGAGCCATCATTATCCGAACAGTTTTTTAATCTTCTCAGCCTATCCCAATGGTCAATTCTCTGCCTCTTGGCACTTGTTTCCTACCTGCTCTTCATTCTCATTCACCTGCGAAAAAGGCAAGGAAGAGCAATCGAGATAGCGGTGATCGTGATCTGTATCACATGCTTTTCTGTTGGGACAGCGGGAGCAACAATTCGTTATAAGCAGTGGCAGCAATCGGTTGTCGTTGCCGACGGCCGGCTGCTGGTATCACCCTTTGCGAACGCTGAATCTATCGGTTCGATCGTTCAGGGAAGATTAGTTACTCCGCTTAAGACCTACAAGGATTATACGTATACAAGAGATGAAATGGGCAGAAAAGGGTGGTTAAGGAGCGAGCTTCAAATTCCCATCCTGACAGATTCCCAATAACCCCACATCACATTTCACATCGCACCAAGTAGATGTTGGGTAATGACCACTGCTGAAATTGTAGCCGTTTCAGCCCGAAGTATCCGCTCACCGAGGCTGACCGACTGCCATCCGCAGGAGACGGCTTCCTCCACTTCGGATGCGGAAAACCCACCTTCCGGCCCCAGCATCAAACAGATGGTTTGTAACGGGTCCTGAAAATTAATATCGCCTATTTTCAAACCTCCTGCCTCTTCCCATAGGATTATCTTCTGACAGGGTTCAACAAACTCCATTTTCAGCACATCTGCTAATACCGACTCCCGGCCCAACTCCATCAAACCCAGACGCCCACACTGCTTACAGGCTGTCTTGACGATGGTCTGCAATCGCTGCTGCTTCTTTTGCCGGCGATCAGGACTCTGTCTTCCCTGGCTCCTGCTGCTGACGAACCGGATAAAATGATCAACGCCAAGTTCAGTGCACTTTTCCACCAGAAAATCTATCTTCCCGCCTTTAAGATCGCCCTGGCAAATAACAAGGGAAGGGAGTCGTTCCACGATCGGCTTCTTTTCGGATAACAAATTTATTGCCACCCTGCCGCCAAGCTCTGCGATTTCACCCATGTACAAAGAACCGGTGCCGTCAAACAGTTCGACGCGCTCCCCGACACCAAG
>JAQYVS010000181.1 GCA_030145365.1 Desulfofustis sp.
CACTTTCGCTCGCCTGTACTCTGGTCACCAACAACGAAAAAGAGTTTATTCGAATACCGAACTTAATAATCGATAATTGGGCAAAATAACAATCAGCTTTTTCCATCATCGCAACCCATTTTCAAAGTAGAACGCGGAACGGAGGTTACGTGAAAACGCGCCAGCGTTTTCACGTAACCTCCAGTGATTTGTTAGCTGATGTTGCTCTATTTTTCAATTTCATCCAAAGAGATGTTCATTGACTCCGCTACCCCTTGGTCATAGGCAGGATCGGCCTTCATACAGTTACCGATATGCCTGATTTTGATATCCCTCGGGGCATCGCCCATGGCACGGGCGGTGTTCTCAAAGAGAGCCTTTTGTTGTTCGGTACTCATCAATCTGAACAGATTGCCGGCTTGACTGTAATAATCATCATTATCTTCTCGATGATTCCAATGGTCGGCAGCCCCTTCAAGATCCAATGGAGGTTCGGAGAAATCCCGCTGTTCTTGCCACTCTCCGTAACTGTTAGGCTCGTAGCCTAAAGTGCTGCCGTGATTACCGTCAACCCGCATAGCGCCATCACGATGGAAACTGTGGAAGGGGCAGCGCGGTTTGTTGACAGGGATCAGGTGGTGGTTGACGCCAAGCCGGTAACGCTGAGCATCACCGTAGGAGAAAAGTCTTCCCTGTAGCATCTTGTCGGGAGAGAAACCGATGCCGGGAACAATATTGGCCGGATTGAAGGCGGCTTGCTCAACATCTGCGAAATAATTCTCAGGATTGCGGTTTAGTTCGAGAACTCCTACGTCAATCATCGGGTAATCGCTGTGCGGCCAGACCTTGGTCAGATCAAAGGGGTTGAATGAACAATTAGCGGCGTCTTTTTCAGCCATGATCTGGATCTGCATCTTCCAGACTGGAAAGTCTCCCTTCTCAATGCTTTCGTAGAGATCACTTTGGTGGCTTTCTCGATCTTTGCCGATCAGTGCTTCGGCCTCAGCATCAGTAAGGCACTTGATCCCTTGTTGAGTTTTGAAATGAAACTTAACCCAGTGACGCTCACCTTCTGCATTGATCAGGCCGAAGGTGTGGCTTCCGTAGCCGTTCATGTGCCTGTAGGATAGAGGAATTCCCCGGTCACTCATAGTTATGGTAACCTGGTGCAGTGCCTCGGGGAGATTCGTCCAAAAATCCCAATTGTTTTTTGCGCTACGCATATTAGTCCGGGGATCACGCTTAACCGCGTGGTTCAGGTCAGGAAATTTTAAGGGATCTTTCAGGAAGAAAACCGGAGTATTATTGCCGACCAAGTCCCAATTTCCCTCTTCAGTATAATACTTCATAGCGAAGCCACGTATATCCCGCTCTGCGTCGGCTGCTCCCCGTTCACCGGCAACAGTGGAAAAACGAACAAAAACCTCTGTTTTCTTTCCAATTTCGGAGAATAGTTTCGCCTTGGTGTATTGGGTTATATCGTGAGTTGCAGTAAATGTTCCAAAAGCTCCAGAGCCCTTGGCATGCATACGACGTTCGGGAATCACTTCCCGATCAAAGCTGGCCAGTTTTTCAAGAAACCAAACATCTTGAAGCAACATCGGGCCGCGTGGACCGGCAGTAAGTACGTTCTGGTTGTCGGCAACAGGGGCACCGGCATTGCCAGTGAGTTTTTGTTTTTTATTCGCCATGTTTTTTTACCTCCTTTATGATTTTTATTTATACAGCTAACTAATGAGTAAGTAGAAAAAATTCTGTGTATCACAAGTTTTCAAAATTCTGCATATTGACCATATTGCCGTATCTTTGCAGAAGAAATTCTGTTTAGTTCAATATATATGGCAAAGTGCGGAAGAATATAAAAATGGTTTTACGAAAATTTTAAACTATTAATTCCTGACAATATATTTAGTGGTATTTATCGGCTGTTATGACCGGAAAGTGGTGGTTTGAAATATTTCCTGACCATAAACGAAAAAACCAAAAAAATCAATGCTTAGTGTGGGTCGTAGCGCTTGTGGCGCTGGTGGAGGAGCGCCCCGCAAGTACTTGGGGCTTGGTTTTTCCCCTTTCAGCCGCATGTCCCGCTGAGCGGGAGAAAGGGAAAAAAATCTTTACCCCGTTAAATCCAACGAATGTTGGCCATTTACCTGGGGCTGAAGATCCTGTAAATCCTGTCTAAATAAAAAAGAAAAGTAATAAGTTAATTAATCACTCGAACAGCTTCCGATATTTCTCGTAGCCTTCCTTTTCCAGGTCCGCCTTGGAGATGAACCGCAGAGCGGCCGAGTTAATGCAGTAACGCAGACCCGCAGGTTCAGGCCCGTCGTTGAAAAGGTGCCCCAGATGCGAGTCGCCGTGCTTGCTGCGCACCTCGGTGCGCGTCATGAAAAAACTCCGGTCAGCCTTTTCCGCAACATTCTCCGGAACCAGAGGCCGAGTGAAGCTCGGCCAGCCGGTTTTAGAATCAAACTTGTCCGTGGAGCTGAAGAGCGGTTCGCCCGAGACGATGTCCACGTAAACGCCAGCTTCGTGGTTGTTCCAGTATTCGTTGTCAAAAGGCGGCTCGGTGCCTTCCTGCCGCGTTACCTTGTACTGCATGGGTGTTAACCTCCGGCGCAGTTCTTCGTCATCAGGCAGGGTGTACATACCTTTTGTCTTTTCCATGCCGGCATCCTTCTCCGGTGACATGCTGCTGCCCACCTCCTCTTTCATCGGGTCCGCGGTCATTCCGGTTTTTTTCATCTCATCCTTCATCTCGGACTTCGTGTCTGCCCATTCCTTTTCCAAAAACTGGTCCCGGCCGGATCCGGAGCGGTAATATTTGTAGCGGATCGGGTTTTTTTTGTAGTAATCCTGGTGATAGTCCTCTGCCGTGTAAAAGGGACCCAGAGCAAGGATATCGGTTACGATGGGCTTGTCGAAGTGACCCGTGGCCTCCAGGCGTTTCTTGGAGTCCTCGGCCAGGCGCTTCTCCCGCTCGTTGGCATAGAAGATGGCACTGCGGTACTGAGAGCCCCGGTCCACGAACTG
>JAQYVS010000234.1 GCA_030145365.1 Desulfofustis sp.
AGGCTTTCCATGAAAACGGTTCTTTCTGTATTATGCTGGATTGGTATTGTTGTTATGCTTACCGGTTGTGACAATGGGGATGACGGAGGCACTGCTGTAAACAATGGCAACTTTCCGGAAGTCAGTTTTACCATTGATGACGATGGCAATATCACCTGTTACAACGCCGATAAAAACGTAATTACCACCAAGCAGATATGTACCTGGAATTGCGCCAACTATAATAACAAAGGTGCCGTTCGCAAGGTAACCTTGTATTTTGATGATGCTTTGGTTTGTCAAGCTACAGGTTTAGATTTTGATCCGGAGACAGGTGAAGAAATAATTACTGAAGAATGTGATAACGAAGTCGCTCTTGTTAAAGAAGATTTTGATATGTGTGTGTTATAATGATTAATTACCGCTGATTTCCGCTGCAATCTGAGTTGTTAAGGCTGCAGAGACTATCACAGTCTCTGCAGCCTTTTTTATTGAACGCTCTCCGTTATCGTAAAATATTTAGTAACTACCAGTTCATCATTGAGATAGGTTTCGACACTCCACTCTCCAAAATTTTCCTCATGAAAATCCTGATTTGAAAACATCGAAGCCATCGGCCCCTTTTTACTGAGCTTAAACCAGAAATATATTCCACGTGTATTTTTCTCAGCTTGAGCGATGAAACTATGTTTGTCCGAGCGAATCATACCCCGCTTTTTATGAATCCAATTGGCATGCATCGTATGCTCACCAGGTGTAATCCCCGTACACTCTATAATCAGATAAACCTTTTCATATGGGGAAAATTGACTGACCTCTTTCTCAAAGGCGGTGGTATTGTAGATTGCTCCAGAACACTCCGCCCCATATGACTGCTGCACAAGCAGCATTAAAACCATAGTGCTGACAATTACAGTGGCAGATGCCCTGGGGGATGATATCAATTTCAACATTGCTTCCAGACGGGGTTTCTTTTTTCAAAAAAGGCGTTTACTCCTTCCTTCGCATCATGACTGGAACAGAGCCTGGCAAAGGCTTCGTTCATTAGGTCGAACTGACGGAAGTAGTCCATGTCCTCGGAGGAGTAATAGGCTTTTTTAGCAATCTGGACGGCAACAGGGCTCTTCTGGGCCAGTTCTGCTGCCCAGGCCATGGTTTGTTCTTCCAATTCATCTTTGGCGACAATCCGGTTGATCAACCCCAGCTCTTTTGCTTCATCGGCTTTAATCAGGTTCCCGTAAAGCAGCAATTCCAGCGCCTTTTTACGCCCTACACAGCGAGCCACCGGGATTACCGGGCCGACACAATTCAGTCCAACATTGATGGCCGTAAGCCCCATTTTAGTATTTTCAGCAGCAATGGCCAGGTCCGCAGCCGCCACCAGTCCCATCCCGTTTGCCGCCGCAACCCCCTGGACCTGAGCAATAACCGGTTTCTTCATCCTGGCGATGGTGATTAAAGGCTGCTCCATATGTTCGATCCAGGCCTGGTATTCCAGTGTTGTTTTATCGACCAGTTCATTGACATCAATTCCAGCGCAGAAGGCCTTTCCGGCTCCTTTGACAACGATGACCCGGACATTCTGATCGGCATCCATGTCCAGCAAAGCTTCGGAAAGTTCCCCAGCCATCGGAGAATTGAAGGTATTAAGATTTTCCGGACGGTTCAAAGTAATTGAGCCGACAAAATTATCTCCTTTTTCTATTATCAGATGTTCAGCCATGATTTCCTCCATCGACCATCAGATTTGAGCCCCTAAAACAAAAAAAGAGGAGCCGGTTTGTACAACCGCTCCTCCTTTTATCATTATCTTAAAAAGTCTGTCAACTATGCCAGCTCGCCGAGGCCTTTATAGATCCGTTTCTGTTCAGGATGAAACTCTCGAGCCCGGGTCTGCTTTCTATGATCTTCAGACCTTCGCTGGCTTCAAGGACAAACAGAGTGGTTGACAATGCATCGGCTTCCATTACGGTCGGTGCCCTCACCGTCACACTTGCTGCCAGCTGCGGAGAACGACCGGATCGACCGTCAACGATATGGTGGAATAATTTTTCATTATCGTAAAACACTTCATAGTTACCCGAAGTAGCAACCGCTCCATCACCCATTTTAATAAGATCGGGAAACGCTCGATTTTTATCCGGATCCTGGATTGCCACAGTCCATTTGGCACCTTTGGCGGCCGCTCCTGAAGTGCGAATATCACCACCGGCATTGATCAGGTGATTTTTGATACCGTATCGACTCAAAACCTCTGAGGCTCGATCAACAATATAGCCTTTGGCAATACCATCAAGTGTTATACCCATACCAGGCTTTCCAAAGGAGATGCGATTCTTGCTCACCGTGAGCTGAGTGGATCCGACTCCTTTAAGCGCTCCCTCGATCTCACTGTCTGAAGGTATCTTACCCGTATCGAAACGCTGCTGATAAAGATCAAGCAGAGGTTTGACCGTTATATCAAAACCCCCGTCAGTCTGGTGGTGAAAAAGAAGAGATTGCTCAATCACCTCTGAGACCTCGGCCGGTACTTCAACTAAAACTCCGGAACGATTCAATTCAGCAATGGGTGAACTCGGGTTATGTCTTGATAGCAGCAAGCCAAGTCGATTAATCTCATCAAAGGCCCGGCCAAATGCCTCTTCAGCCTGATCCCTGGACGGATGAATTGCCGTCATGGCCACAAAGGTTCCCATGGCCAGCTTGGTTTGGGAAACCTTATACTGCTTTTTATTAAACCAAAGTGCCTCAGCCTGTTCGGTGGGCAGCAGGGACCCGGCCATGGTGCTGAGGCCGAGCAACCCGGAAAGTTTCAACAATTTCCTTCGCTTGTTGTCACATCCAGAACTATTGTCCATTCTGCGAGATTCCATCTGATTTACCTATCTCTTATGATTAGCCGGCCATTTTCAAACCGCTTTCAACATCTCTGGCAATAACGTGCTTCTCTTCATACGTTCTGAATATATCCCGGGGACACTTAGTGACGCAGGCCTCTTCACAAGACGGTCCGTATTCAATACAGGCCTTATGATCGATTTTAATTTTATTGTCTTCGTAGGTGACGGCATCTGCGGGACACGCTTTGACACACAACTTGCAGCCGATACAACCAACCTTGCAGACAGCCATCACTGCTTTTCCCAAATCCTTGGTGGAACAGGGCACCCAGACCCGAGCCTTCATGGTCTGAATTTCAATAATATTTTTGGGGCAAGTCTTGACACAGACCCCGCAGCTGACGCACTTATCGGGATTAACGACGGGGAAATTTTCGACCATCTCAATGGCATCAAACGGGCAGGCTTCACCACATTCACCAAAACCAATACAGGCATACTGGCAGGAGGCAGGTCCACCATATCCCAGATTGGCAGCAGTACATGAGGCAAAACCGATATAACGATGTTTATGACTGACTCGCCCCTCGATCCTCGAACAGCGGACAACGGCCATGGTATCTTCCACTGCGGTCATTTTTTTACCGGTCAGCGTGGCCACACGTTCTGCAACTGCCTCTTTTCCAGGAAAACAGAGGTTGGCCGGCACATCGGGATTCGTTACCACCTCAATGGCATACCCTTCGCACCCCGGATATCCGCAGCCGCCACAATTGGCCAGCGGTAACGATTCAAGAACTTCTTCAATAAGCGGATTTGTTTCCACAGCAAATTTTTGAGCTGCGATAGCCAGGCCAATACCAAAAAGCAAGCCAATACAGCCAAGCAAAACGAGTCCGCCAATCGCCAGTTTTAATAATTCAAAATCCATTTTTTCTCACTATTACGGTAACAAACATTCGACTACTTCCGATCAGAATAGCTTCAGACCGGAAAAACCTAGAAATGCCATGGCAAATTGCCCGGCCACGATAAATGCGATCGGCAGTCCTTTAAAAGAAGGGGGTACTTTTGCAAGCTCCACCCGCTCACTGACCGAACTCATCAGATACAGCGCCAGAAGAAAGCCGCCGCCGGCCCCCAGACTGAGCATGAACGTCTCAAAATAGTTGTACTCGTTACTGGCCATCAAGAGGGGAACGGCGATGATGACACAGTTGGCGATAACCAGAACCAGATACACCCCAAACGATTTAAACAGTACCGGGTTAACCTTACGCAGAACGGTATCCACCGCCTGAACCGTCAGCGACGTCAAACCGATGAATATGACGATCTGCAGATAATCAAGACTGTAAGGTTTCAGCACGTATTGATACAATACCCAGCTCATGGAAACAGAAACAACGATGACAATGGTGAAAACCACTCCCATTCCTTTGGCTGTTTCCTTGCGTTTAGAAGTACCGAAGAAAACACAGAGTCCTAAATATTTGGTGAAGACAAAATTATTTATCAGCAGTGCTGATATCAAAATCGATATCAAATATCCAAAATAGGATTTACTGACGGAGAACGAACTCTGTTCAACACCACCAATACCAATGGTATTGACGATATGCGTCTTTGAACTGTTCAAAGAATCGGCAAAGCTCAGAACCACCTGTTTTCCATCTTCGGAAACGGTTATAGAAGAAATACTCAATCGGATATCGGGATCTGATTCTTCAAAGACAATGTAGTTTTTCGGATCAGCTGCTTTGTTTTTATCAACAGGACTGCTGAAATCAATGACAATCTCGTTGTCAGCCCCAAAGTCGGTGTCCGAAACAATCCCTGCAGCCTGGCCGACGGAGCTGAAACCGATCACTCCCAGGACAGCAAACAAGAATGTGAGATATTTTATCTGGTTCATTACTTACCCCTCTTTTCTTGCTGCATAAAATGTTTCTATCCAGTTGAAAAAACCCATCATCAGGCCAACAACAAAGAAACCGGCACTCGGCAGAATAAAGAAAAGCAGTGGTTTAAAACCAAGTACGTCGTGACCCAAAATTGCCCCGGAACCAAGAAGCTCACGAACAAAGCCGATAACCACCATTCCGACCAAAAAACCGAGCCCCATACCAAGCCCGTCCCAGAAAGAAGAACTGACCTTTTCTTTGCAGGCGAACATCTCAAGCCGCATGGTAATGATCGCAAAGGCCACGATGATCTTGACAAAAATACCCATTTGGGCGTACGCCACTGGAAAAAAGGCTGCCAGGCTCAGGTCAATCACCGTTACCCAAGTGGCAATGGTCAGGGTATAGGTGGGAATACGGATTCGGGGATGAATAAAATTTTTCAGTAAGGATATCGTAACACTTGAAAAAACCTGTACAAAAAGCACAGCGATTCCAAGCATCACGCCATTCATCACCGTGGTAGAAATACCAACCGCCGGACACATTGAAAGTGCCAGCTTAAAAATCGGATTCTCTTTTAGAATTCCGTTGGCAACAAGTTGAAAATGAGACTTTTCGTTAGCCACGTTGAGCTCCTCTCCTTGTATTAAAAGGGTACGCCAATATGCTGTTCTGCAAGCACATTATCTAAGATATCCATACGATAGGCAAATTTCTTGGTCATCCCTTTGACGCCGGAACTGACTTTTTCCGTAGAAACAGTTGCCCCGGTCAGAGCGTAGATATCCTGATCTTTGTACTGCATCAAAATATCAAGAGCTGCCGCTTCATCAATTCTGCCCTCCAGCGCTTCCAGGTATTCATCAGGAAGCGGCTTTTTGACGACCTCGATCTGCTTGATCTTGTCAAACGGTTTGTGCTTGAACTGATTCTTAAAGTAATCCTGTTCAATCTCCGCTCCGAGGCCGGGGTCTTCCTCATGCTCCATGACTTCGAGGCCAATCACTGAGAAAGACGGATCAAGAGCCAGCATAATGGCAATATTGGTCTTGAATCCGGGAAATTTTCCGTGCAACAGATAGGCTGAACGCTGGCCATGATCAGTGACAACAATGGTCTGGTCAATGAAACGAAGTGACTTGGCTGCGCCAATTGCCGTCTGGATCGATGCATCACGGTCGCCCTGCTCGCGAATCTTGTCCTCACTCAGCTCAACCGCTGTTTGATCTACAAAACTGCCGTCAAGGCTTATTCTAACAAAAGAAAAACCACCATGGGAACCGGCAGGAACCAGATAACCAATTGACTGTGTTTCATCTTCCGTTATCACATAACGGAAAACCTCGTGGATTCCCATTGATTCAGGAATAGGATTTTCTTTGGAAAAGCCGAGAAGTGAGTAAACCACCTTCTCCTCACGGGCAAATTCGTTCGCCTTCTTCGCTTCGTTGGTCAGGATAAAGGTCATACCCATGATCGTTCCGGCAATCAGGCACGATACGGTCAGACGAAATATAATGGTGAGCATCATTTTCATTTCTCACCTCCCACCGGCGCTGCAAAACGCTTAGGCTTGAACCAGCCGTCGAGAACTGTACTCAATGGATTCATCAGTAAAATGGCATAGCAGATACCCTCGGGATATCCGCCTTTTAATCGTATCAGCACCGTTAAGGCACCTATCCCGGCGCCATAGACCATCTGGGCGGTTCGAGTACTGGGAGAAGTTACATAATCCGTTGCCATGTAAAAAGCGCCAAGCATTGCCCCCCCTGTCAACAGAGCCAGCAGCGGATCTCCGGAAAACAGGGTTTCGCCCCCGAAAATCCAGGTGAGCAGTGCCAGGCTGCCCAGCAGGGAAACGGGAATGTGCCAAGTGATATAGCCGCGATACATCAGATAGAGTCCACCAAGCAGGATAAGAATCCCTGATGTTTCGCCAATACAGCCGGGGCGCCAGCCCATGAAGAATGAGAGGTAAATCTCGGTCGAGCTGCCGAATGTTTCATAAAAGACGGCCATCCCCTGCTCTTTCATCACCGCAAGAGGGGTCGCCGTCGACACCGCATCAAGCCCGCCGCTGAGATAGGTGAAAATCGCTCCGTCCGTCAATGGCGGTAGCCAGGCAGATGTCATGGCCACGGGGAAGGTGGCGAGCAGAAAGGCCCGGCCCAGCAGTGCCGGGTTAAAGATATTGTATCCCAATCCGCCCAGCAGATGTTTCCCGATATAGATGGCCATTACTGCACCGAGTATCGGCACCAGAAATGATACTCCTGGAGGAATAACAAAAGCCATCAGCATTCCGGTAAGTGCCGCACTGCCGTCTCTTACCGTCACCGGCCGGCCCAGAAGCTTCTGGCTGACGGCCTCCACTCCCATACAGCTGATGACGGACACTGCAGTAATCAGCAGCACCTGAATGCCGAAAACAAATATCGACAGAAGAAGCGGTGGTACCAGACAGGCCACCACAGTCCACATGATTTTATCAACCGACTCAGCGCTGCGCACATGTGGAGAAACGGAAACATTCCACATGGGTGCAGCGGTCTGTGCCTGGTTCTCAATTACTTTCGATTCGATGACGAAACTCCTTGCTCCCTTGGTTAATTATCTTCCTTCCGCCGCTATGATCGCTTTGCTTTCATTTTGGCCAGACGGACAAACTGCACGAGCGGGCGCTTGGCCGGACAGACATAGGCACAGCTTCCGCATTCAAAACATTCAAAAACGCCGAACTGCTCAGTATCCTCAGCTCTGCCGGCCTCGACATAGATACCGATCTCTTTGGGTTCAAGACCCATCGGGCAGGCGTCAAGACACCAGCCGCAGCGTATGCAGTTGGACAACGGCCTGGTATCAATCTCATCTTCAGTCAGAAAAAGGATTGAAGACGTTGTTTTGGTGACGGGTATATCAAGCGTTGAAACAGCAAAACCCATCATCGGTCCTCCCAGAACAATCCGAGCAAGTTCCGACTTTGTACCACCACAAAACTCGACAATGTCACTGACCTTGGTACCGATCTTAACCAGCAGATTGGCAGGCCTGGTAATACCTTTTCCGGATACCGTGATCACCTTTTCAATCAACGGCTTCCCAAGAACAATTGCATCATAGACGGCCTTGGTGGTAGAGACGTTATGTACCACCACGCCCACCGCTGACGGTAAAGCCATAGCCGGTACTTTTCGCCTGGTAACCGCTTGTATAAGCTGTTTTTCCGAGCCCTGCGGATATTTCACTTCCAGGGTGACCACCCGGATATCGAAATCGCTGCCTAAAACTGCATTAACCGCATCGGTCATGATGCTGATCGCATCGGGTTTGTTATTCTCGATACCGATTGCACAGGTTGTGATCCCGAGAATTTTCAGCAGAATTTTGGAACCTTCAACAATCTCTTCTGCTTTCTCCAGCATCATTCGATGATCTGCAGTGATGTAGGGTTCGCACTCGGCTCCGTTAAGCAGGAGGGTATCAACCGGATTATCGGCCGGCGGCTTCAATTTGACATGGGTAGGAAAACCAGCTCCACCAATCCCGATGATCCCGGCCTGATGAACCTTTTGTAATAATTCTTCGGCAGAATTTCCCTGCCAGTCAGTTTTAGTCTCCCAACGTGCAGGCGCTGCCTCCCGGTCAACTTTGAGTGTGATCGATGGCGCACTGACCCGTATCGGGTGAGCAGAACTACCCAGGGCCTTTACTGATCCGGAAACGGGGGCATGCAGCGGTACACCAAGCCCTCTGCTTACCTCACCGAGCAGGT